>JANOCN010000889.1:0-5841 GCA_031412185.1 Betaproteobacteria bacterium
CAAAAGTGCGCCAACTGAACCAGGACCGTTTTCTGCGCGACGAGGGCGTCGTGATGGTGGCCACGATTGCGTTTGGTATGGGCATCGACAAACCCGACGTACGTTTTGTGGCGCACCTGGACATGCCAAAGAACATCGAAGCCTATTACCAGGAGACTGGGCGCGCCGGGCGGGATGGTGCGGGTGCAGATGCCTGGATGGCCTACGGCCTGCAGGACGTGGTGAACCAGCGGCGCATGATCGACGAGAGCCCGGCCGGCGACGACTTCAAACAGGTCATGCGCGGCAAACTCGACGCCCTGCTGGGGCTGGCCGAGGCCACCGACTGTCGACGGGTGCGGCTGCTGCACTATTTTGGCGAAGCTTATTTGGGACGCAATGCAGCCGGTTCCACCGGCTGCATGAATTGCGACAACTGTCTGTTCCCGGCGCAGGTATGGGACGGAACGGACGCGGCGCGCAAGTTGCTGAGCACCATCTACCGGGTGCAGCAGAGCAGTGGCATCACCTTTGGTGCCGGCCACATCATGGACATCGTGCGCGGCAAAAGCACCGAGAAAGTGGCGCAGCACGGACATAAGGACCTCAGCACCTTCGGCATCGGTGCGGCGTTCAGCGAGCAACAGTTGCGTGGCGTGTTGCGCCAGCTGATTGCCATCAACGCGGTCAGTGTCGACGCGCAGGCTTTCAATACGCTCAAGCTGACGCAAGCCTCGCGCGCTGTGCTCAAAGGCGAGGTGCTGGTGCAACTGCGCGCGTCCAATGCTGCGATGGCAACCGAGAAGGTCCGGCGCGGTGCCAGCAGCAAAGGTGTGTCCGGCAAGGGCTCCGCAGCGCCCAAAGCTCCGGTGGCGCTGGACGACGCTGGTCAGCAGCGCTATGCAGCGTTGCGCGAGTGGCGCGCCGAAGTGGCCAGGTCGCACAACTTGCCCGCCTATGTTATTTTTCATGACACCACGCTGGCCGCGATTGCCCAGCGCGCGCCGCAGTCGCTGGAAGACTTGCAGGGCATCAGTGGCATTGGGGGCAAGAAGCTGGACGCGTATGGAGTCGAAGTTTTAAGGGTTGTACGCTTATGACACGAACGATCGTTCATCGAACGCGGGGCAAGCGTCACGGCCCGATCACCCGCTTGGTCAGCCCGGGTGATCTGGGGCAATTACTCAAGCCGTTCATTTTTCTGGACCTGTTTGACGCGCCCGCAGACGCGTTCAAGGGGTTTGGCTTGCACCCGCACTCGGGTATTGCCACGCTGACGTGGTTGATTGAAGGTGCCACCCGCTACGAAGACACGACCGGCAAGTCGGGCGTGCTGGCCGGGGGCGGCGTCGAGTGGATGCAGGCCGGCAGTGGCGTATGGCATACCGGTGCACCGCTACCACTACAGCGTACGCGTGGGTTCCAGTTATGGGTGGCGCTGCCGGAGCATCTGGAGGGCGCCGATCCCTTGAGCCAGTACATTGCGCCGGGGGAGATAGCACGTGTCGGCCCGGCGCGGGTGTTGTTGGGCCGCCTGGGCGACGCGCGCAGCGCCATCACGCCGCCTTCGGACATGACCTATCTGGCGGTGACGCTGGCAGCGGGCGAGTCCTGGCGTTACGACCCACCGGCCGGCCATACGGTGGCGTGGATGGCCGTTAGCTCGGGTAGCGTGGATACGTCAGCGCAACTGGGGGTGGGCGAGCTGGCCATGTTTGAGGAGTCCGAAGCCGCCATCGATTTCCATTCAGACGAAGGCGCAGAGTTCGTACTCGGCTCCGCAGCCAAACATCCGCATGACCTAGCCATGGGCAGCTACTCCGTGCACACCAACCAGGAAGCATTGCGCGCCGGTGAGGCCGGGATTCGCCGCATCGGCGAGCAACTACGGGCGCAGGGGCGGTTGCGCTGAGCGGTTCGGGGCGCGCAAACGCCGTTTGCGCAGACGCACCAACTCGGGCTATGCTGCAGCCTGCTTTTCGAGTAGCCGCGAAATCCCGACAACAGGAGACAACGATGAAGAAACTGCTTTGTTTAGCGGGCCTTGTGGTGCTGGCACCGCTGGCGCTGGCGCAGACCGTACCCGCCTGCCCCGAGAAGAACCTGCAGTACTGGCAGGCCTTCCCGCCGGGTGGCGAGTCGGACATCTCGGCGCGCCACCAGCAGGTGGTGCTGAAGAAAAGATGCCCGGCTATCGACACCATCGTGCAGTACAAAGCCGGTGCCGGTGGTGCGTTGATGTGGAGCCAGATGAATGCGCTGCCACCCGACGGCCTGAACGTGGTGGGTGTGAACCTGCCGCATATCGTGCTGCAGCCGATCGAAGGCCAGGTGCAGTACAAGACCGAAGACGTTACGCCGGTGTTCTGGTTTCACTACACACCCGACAGCCTGGTGGTGCCGGACCAGAGCCCGATCCGGAGTTTTGCGGACTTCATCAAGGCAGCCAAGGCCAGCCCCGGCAAGCTCAACATCGGTGGCTCAGGGCTGAACTCGGCCAACCACGCGGCCCACGAACGGCTCAATGCGGCCTTTGGCGTGAAGACCGGGTACGTGCCGTTCAAAGGCACCGGTGACATGGCGGTGGCGGTGTTGGGCGCGCAGGTGGAAGGGGCGATGTCGTACACGGCATTCGCCATCAACAACAAGGGCAAGGTGCGCGCGCTGGCTGTCGCCATGGACAAGCGGCATCCGCTGTTGCCCGACGTGCCGACCTTCCGCGAACTCGGTGTCGACTGGGTCGATGGTGCCTACCGCGGTATCGGCGTGCCTAAATCGGCTTCGCCCGAGGTGCGCAAGCGCCTCTCGGACTTGTGGGCGCAGCTCAACAACGAGCCCGAGATGAAAGAGCTTGCCGCCAAAAGCGGCTTTGAGCTGGTGAACGTGGGCGTGGACCAGATGGACAGCTTCATGAAAGACAAGACCCGCCTGTACACCGAAAGTGCGCTGCAACTGGGGCTGGGGAAGAAGTAGGCTGGACACTGCGCTCGGCGGGCTACGGCGTCACGGCTGCAGCGCGAGCTGCGGGCGGCAGCGGCTCCGGCACGCGATTCTTCACGGCCGGGATCGACTGAAGATACGCAAAAATCGCCTCCAGGTCCGCGTCGGTGAAATGTTTATACATCGGTATGGGCATAGGCGGCAGAATCTCGCGCCCGCGGCCCATGTGCCGACCAGTGCGTATTGTTTCGATAAAGTTGCGCAGCGTCCACTTGCCCAGGCCGCTGTCGCGATCTGGCGTCAGGTTGGCGGTGAAGCTGACGCCCCAGGGGCCCGACCACGCGGTATTGGTCGCCGCCACACTGACCAGCCACGGCCCGGGCGGCAAGCTTGGTGCCGGGGGCATGGGCAAGCCTTCGGGGTGGCCCGAAAGCATACGGGCCATGTCGGGTTCGGGGCCGTTGGCGCCCATTTTGAGGGGCGTGTGGCAGTCGTTGCAGCCCGCCACCGTGGCCAGGTAACTGCCGCGCGACAGTTTCTCCGCCAACACCGGGTTGTCCGCCGCCTGGGCCGAAAACACCGATGCGCCAAGCGTAAGCCAGAGGGTAGCCGCCAGGCGTGTGCAGCGTAACGATTTGCGCGCTGCGGTTTGTGAGATGGACCGGTTCATGGTGTTGCTCCTTTTTCAGTGGTCAGGTTGTGAATCCATTTTTCAATCAGTGCCAGTGCCTGGGCGTCAATGACTTGCACACCGAGTGGCGGCATGCGCGCCATCGGGTTGGCTGAACGCATCCGCAGCGTCAGCACACTGGTTTGTCCTGCTGTGGCGGCGACGCGCTGAGGGTCCGCCGCCGCGCCGTGCGGACGAAAGCTGCTGGCCGTGCCAAGCAGCGAGCCGAGCGTTTTGCGAACGCTCGACGTGCCGCTCGCAACTTCCTGTGCCAGCACCAGGTCGAGCCCGGCCAGCGGCCCCACGTCGTTATGGCAGTGCCCGCAGTTACCGTGCAAGTAGCCCAGTGCGGCGCGCCCGGTGGGGGTCGGTGCCTCGATCCTGGGTGCCTGGTCAAGCAGCACCTTTGGCAAGTTGCGAAGATGGCCCTGTGCCACCAGCGCGCGCAGATCGGCGTTGTGCCCGGGGGTCAGCTCCGCATGCGGGGCCAGGGGGTCGCGATCAGGCGACAACTGCAACGCGCTCGCACCCAATACCGGCACCGCTGGCCCTTCGTGGCAGGCGCGGCAGTCTGCCTGTGAGGGCACGATGTAGCGGTCGGAAGACGCGCCCGACGCGCCGGTCTTCGCTGAAACGACGATACCTTTGGTCGGTGCCAGCGTTGCATCGCTGCCATCCGCGTTCCAGATGTAGGTTGCATAACGCCATGCGCCGGTTGCCAGACGTTCGATGTAACGGGTTTCAATGCGCCGACCAAGGCTGAATTCCTTCCAAAGGCGCGTTCCGGGCGGGAATTCCCAGGCGTCCGGCCGTGCCGCGTCGATAGCTGTGCCTGGCGGCAAATACAGCCATCGGCGTTTTGCCGCGCCGTCTGACCACAAAGGATACTGTGGCGAGAATGGCAGGATCTCGGGCCGCACCAGGGTGGTCGAACCCTCCACAAACAAAGCGGTGCCCTGAAGGCGTTCCGGCAGCGCAGGAGGCTCTGCGGGACTTGCGCCGTGAATGACTCCAGACGCCATCAGCGCGATGGCGGCGAGCACAGGCAGCTTCATGCCGTGCTACCTCCAGATGGACGCGGGCTTCACAACGCGCTCGCGTCGGCCCGCCGGCAAGACCCAGGCCCTCAACTCGGAGCGGCTGACGCCGATATCGCGCAGTGTCGCCGTATTCATGGGGTCGAAATGGTGGTGCGGCGGCACCAGCGCCACCGGCGTGCTGAAAAGTCTGATGGCAAAACGGGTGGAGCTGTCTGCGACCTGGCGCATCAGCCGTTGGGCCGCAGGTATCAGTGCCGATGGCGCCTCGGGTGTGGCGCGGGCACCGGCAGGCGGGGTAGTTGTGGTGGACAGTGTGTTCATGGTCGAATTTCGCTTCTTGCAGATACGGGATGAGCTTAAAAAAGCCCCGCAACAGGCGCTGCTAAAATTTTCCTAAGGGAACACTAAGAGACCGCTAAGCGCGCACGCGTAGTCCGTAAAGCGGAACTAGTTCGCGTTTGTCGCGCCGGTTTGAACCGGGACGGACCGCACCGCAGTGCCACAACTGACCGCTGACATGGCTGCTTTCATTGCCCAGGGTGTGGCGCACCAGGTAGGGGCCTGCACTCCCGAGGGGCGGCCTTGCATCAGCCGTGCGCTCGCCGCGCGTGTCGAAGGCGATGGCCGTGTCATGCTGTTGGTATCGGGCGAATCCGCGTATGAGGTGCTGGAGGCGATTCGTGCTACCGCACGCGTGGCCGTCAATTTCACCTTGCCCGAAAACTTCAGGTCGCTGCACCTCAAAGGCATTGATGCGGTGGTCGAACCAGCCGGGTCTCCTTGCCGGGCATTGCTTGAAGAGCGGCACACGGCGTTTCAGGCGCAAGTGGGGCCGCTCGGGTTCCCGCCCGAGTACACCAGCGCCTGGTACAGCGTCGCGGATGAGGACTTGCGGGCGATCCGGTTCACGCCAATGGCCGCATGGAACCAGACGCCTGGCCCGGGAGCCGGTGGAGCGCTCGCGTTGCGGCGCTGAAGCCCCGTTCACGATGCCAACCACGCGGCCCATCCTTACGCTGCAAAACGTGCGGCGTATGCTGGAAGGAGTGGTACCTCCGGCAATGTGTAGCGCGTCGCCCGACGGCATGCCCCACGTGAACTACCTGTCGCTGGCCGAGTATGTGGACCCGCAGCACCTGGCCCTGTCGTACCAGTTCTTCAGCCAGAGCCGTGCTAATGTACTGGCGAGTGGGCGCGTGGCGCTGTCCATCG
>JANOCN010000890.1:0-2469 GCA_031412185.1 Betaproteobacteria bacterium
CAGCGCCGCAATCAGGGCGGGCAGGCGCAGTGCCTGGGCCTGGGCGGGCATCATGCTGCCGGGCAGCCGGACCACCTGTTTGCTGGCCTGGAGCGTCAGTGGCGGGCAGGCGCGCATGTCGTCTTCCCAGCGCGCCACGGCGGCGTCCAGTCCAGCGCGCGGCACCACCTCGTTGACCAGGCCCATATCCAGCGCCTCTGCGGCCGTGACGTGTTTGCCGGTGTACATCATGGCCATGGCTTTGCGAAACGGTACCTGGCGCTGTAGCAGCACCATGCCGCCATCGAGCGGAATACGCCCGACGCGCGGCTCGGGCAGGGCAAAACGCGCATCCTCACAGGCCACCACGATGTCGCAGCCCAGCACCATCTCAAAGCCACCACCCAGCGCGTAGCCGTTGACGCGGGCGATCACCGGCACGTTGAGCGTCTCGCGCAGGGCAATGCCGCCAAATCCGCCTGGCCGGGGCGCAGCCCAGTAGCCCAGGCCGGTGATCTGCGGGTTCTTCAAGTCGGAGCCGACGCAAAATGCGCGGTCGCCGGCACCGGTCAACACCACGACGCGCACCTCGGGGTCTTTTTCCAATTGCGACCAGATGGCCTGCAACTCGGCCTCGGTCTCCAGGTCCACCGCGTTCATGGCTTCCGGCCGCGACAACGTAACCGTAGCAACGTGGTTGTGGATAGTCAGCAGCACACTCATGGCACTTGCACCTCAGCATTGGCCATGGCCAGGATTTCTTCGGTGTGCTGCCCCAGCCGGGGCGGCGCGCGGCGCAGGGTGACCGGTGCGGCCGACATCTGGATCGGGCTGCCGACGAAACGCACAGTCTGCCCTTCGCCCGCACCTTCCATGAGAATCTGGTTGTGTAGCGTTTGCGGGTCTACCAGGGCTTCGCGCAGGTCCCGCACCGGGGCACACAACAGGTCCTGCTGCTCCAGCCGTTCCAGCCAGTAGGCACGGGTGTTGCTGGCAAAACGCTGGCGGAACAGGGCCTGTAATTCGGCTTTATGTTTGAACTGCTGGTTGAGGTTGCAAAAACGCGCGTCGCCCGACAGGTCCTGCACCTCCAGCGCTGCGCAGATGTCCTGAAGCGGGTTGGCCTTGAAGGCACCCACCAGCACCAGCGCGCCGTCTTGCGTGTCGAACACGCCAGACAGTGGCATGGCGGCCCAGTTGACCTCCGAGTCGGCCATCATGATCATGGCCGCTTCCTGCATCTGCATGGCAAGCATCGAGTTGTACAGCGACACACTCACCTTCTGCCCCAGGCCGGTTTTTTCGCGTTGCAGCAGCGCCAGCAAGATGCCTTGCACCATGTGCATGCCGGCCGCGTAGTCGGCCAGCGCCGTGGGGTAGACCGTGATCGGTACCGACGGGTCGGCACGGCGCGCCATCACACCGCTCATGGCCTGTGCCAGCACGTCCTGCCCGCCTTTGTGCGCATACGGCCCGCTGTCGCCAAAACCCGTGCCCACCGCGTAGATGATGCGCGGGTTCAGCGCCTGGCAATCTTCATATCCCAGGCCCATACGCTCCATCACACCGGCGCGGAAATTGTTGACCACCACATCGGCGTCAAGAATCAGCGCCTTCACCGCCGCCATGTGGTCGGTGGCGCGCAGGTCGAGTGCGGCACTGCGCTTGTTGCGGTTCAGGCTGCAGAAGATCGGGTTGTCGGCACCATGCACCGGCTCGAAAGTCGAGCGGCTCAGGTCGCCCGCGCCTTTGCGTTCTATCTTCAGGATGTCAGCGCCGTAGTCGGCCAGCATCTGGGTGCACACCGGGCCCATCATGACCTGCGAGAAATCGATCACGCGCACGCCCTCCAGTGGCAACGCCTGAGCGATTTGTTTTTCGGTTTTCATACAGTCTCCAGAACTTTGTCATGCGTGGCCAGCGCCGCTGCGAATGTGGGCACATCGGCATTGCGGCCCACCTGGTCGCCCGGGTCTGCGCCCTGTGCGCGCAGCGTTTTTTGCACCTGAGCCACATCGACATGGCGTACCGCGACCCCAGCCTGCACCGCCAGCGCCGCAGCCACGCCAGCCGCTTCGCCCATGGCCATGCAAGGCGGAATCTCGCGCGATATCTTCTGCGCCTGTGAGGTCACCGAGTAGTGGCGTCCGGCCACCAGCAGGTTGTCGATTTTCTGCGGCAGCAACACCCGGTACGGCATGTAGTAATCGCGCCCCCGAGCCACGCTGTCGTCGAAACGTGTGCGTTGCGCCAGGTCTTCCTTGGTCAGGATGTATTCGCCTTTGAGCAGCCGGGTCTGGCGCACACCGGTCTGGGGTGCCACGTCCACTACAAAACACTTCTCGAAACCCGGCAGTTTGGCGCGCACAAAATCCACCAGAGCGTGGATGTGTTTGCGACCCTGGACTTCGGCACGGGTCAGGTCTTCCACCTTCTGGCCATCGAGCCCGGCCATGTGCGGGCAGTTGCACCACACGATACCGGGCAGCG
>JANOCN010000891.1:0-1623 GCA_031412185.1 Betaproteobacteria bacterium
TGAGAGCGTGAGAGGCCTTCAGGTCTGCGCTTGCGGGGTCAGGTCGAACACCCGGATGCCCGACGGCGGGCGGCCGCGGGTACACCAGCGCCGGTCTTTCAGGCTGCACAGAACGTCGGCCCGACCCGCGTCCCAATGCTCCCGCACGGTGTGGCGAGAGAACTCGTAGTCTTTGGACTGTGTTTCATAGTGCTTGCTGCGGTGTATCAGGTGCACGATCGTGATGGCTGCCGGTGAGCCCGCGTTCAACAGTGCCATCAAATCCGGGTCATCGGCGAACTTCCTGGGCAGTTTCGCCGCCAGGTTTTGGGCCGCATGGGTCAGTTTCTGTTGCACTGCCACCAGATCGGTGCCCAGCCGGGTGCGGCTGGCAAACTGTATGTCCTTGCCGCGCTCCGCCACCTCGCTCAGGTTGCGCGGTAGTTGGCCCCGGGCGCTGAACAGGTCGACCTGAAACACCAGCATATCGGCTACGGCGGGCTGGTCGATCACGTACTGCAACGGCGTGTTCGACACCAGGCCACCGTCCCAGTAGAACTCGTTGTCGATCTCAACCGGCGCAAAGCCCGGCGGCAAGGCCCCACTGGCCATGATGTGCCGAGGCCCGATGGGACGCAGGTAACTGGCGTCGGTTGAGTCAAAGTAGCGGAAGTTGCCGGTTTGGACGTTCACCGCGCCAACCGAGAGACGGACCTTTTTGGCGCGATCAGGCGTATTGATGAGGTCAAAGTCAACCAGCCGCTCCAGCGTTTTCTCAAGCGGTGCGGTGTCGTAGTAACTCAATGCACCCAGCGTGCCATCGGGGTGCAGGAGCGCCGGTGGAAAACGGGGCGCAAAGAAGCCGGGCACGCCCACCACTGCCACCAACGCCGCGCTGGACTCGTTGAACAGTTCGCGCGCCACCCGGCCGTAGTTGGCCGGTAGCGCGGGGGCCAGCAGGTGGGACGAGACGCCGTCCCAGAACTCGCGCAGGCGCTCGACCCGCCGCGCGGGCGCATTGCCGGCGATGATGGCCGCGTTGATGGCACCGATCGACACACCCGCCACCCAATGCGGCTCTATGCCATGTTCATGCAGCGCCTCGTACACACCCGCCTGGTAGGCACCCAGCGCACCACCCCCCTGGAGCACCAGCACGGATTGTTCGGATCGGACAGTTGGGAGCGCAGGCTTGGGCATATGCGGCGGGCAAAAAATCGCGTCAGCGACGCAACGACCGATTATCCTGACAGGCGTGCGCCGTCTGCCAGTTGACGCTACGATTCCCCCAACCGCTACAAGAAACACGCAGGGTTGGGAGCCCCATGATTGACCGTTATCTGACCGCTTGGGACAAGATGTGGCATGCGCTGGGCGCTGGCAGTGTTGATGCCGGCCTGTTGCGCAGCCTGCTGGCCCGCTACGCAGAACCACACCGCAGCTACCACACGCTGCAACACCTGGACGCCTGTTTAGCCAACTTCGCTACCCTGCGCGGACAAGCCACCTACCCGGCCGACGTCGAATTGGCGTTGTGGTTTCACGACGCGGTGTACGAGATTGCACTACCCGGCAACGAACAGGCCAGCGCCGACTGGGCCGAGCGTGCGCTGCTGGCGGCCGGGGGCGCAGCGGGGGCGGCCC
>JANOCN010000892.1:0-2955 GCA_031412185.1 Betaproteobacteria bacterium
CAGATCAGCGTTCTGACGCTTCGCGCTCAAGCTTTGCAGCGTGACACCAGAAGCGTCCAGCTGCACCACCGCGTCGTCGCCTGCTTGGTCTTGCACCGTCACCTGCTCGGTACCGTAACCCAGCATGTAGGTGTCGGTGCCAGCGCCGCCGCGCCAGGAATCGCGCCCTGGGCCGACAAGGAACGTATCTTGCCCGTTCCCTCCTTCCAGTGTGTCGTGGCCAATGCCGCCATCGAGCGTATCGTCACCATCGCCGCCCGCGAGCGTGTCGTCGCCCAACCCGCCTCGCAACCGGGAGTCGTGATGCAGCGCAATCAAATGGTCTGCGCCTTTGCCACCGACCAGCGTTTGACCTTCTGCGGTGCTGACAACGCGCACGCCCTCAAACACGTAGGTTTGTGTCCATTCAAACAGCGCCATGCCGTCGATGGTGCTGACACTGCCGCGCAGCCCATCCTCCACAACAAGACTGCCTACATTGCCGTAGTCAAGCACCAAAGCGCCATCCTGGCCGTAGGCTGACCAGCCGTAATCCACCAGGTGCAAGCTATTGCTACCTTCCGTGTCGGTGATGCTGTCGCCAATACCCGCGTAGTATTTGTCATCTCCAGCCCCACCCTGCAACACGTCGGCACCTGCCCCACCAATCAGGGTGTCATCGCCGTCGCCACCCAGTAACAGGTCATCACCCGCCCCGCCATCCAGCCGGTCGTCGCCAGCCTCCCCATTCAAATAGTCGCTTGCCTGATAGGCCAAGGGCAATTCCGCGAACACGCCATCGCCATACAACTCGTCGTCCCCAGCGCCTCCGTACAGAACATCGCTGGCACCGCCCCCGACCAGTTCGTCGATGCCGTCGCCACCGTCCAGGTAGTCACTGCCGTGCCGGTCGGCGGGTGTGCTGGAGTAGTAACCCTCGTCGGTGGTGCCGTCTCCTTCCAGGTGGTCCCTACCCGCGCCACCTTGCAGTATGTCGTTGCCGGCCAGTCCCCATATCAGGTCGTTGCCATTGCCGCCCGAAACTCGGTCGTCCCCGCGACCTGCGTTTACCTGGTCGTCGCCGTCACCGGCATCGACGACATCGGGCGCGTCGTCCTGAGCGGCAGACGGGCTCAGGCTGTTGTCGAGCGTGGGCACCCAGGCATCAGGGCGCGTGCGCTGCGCTGCTACCAGACTGGTGGCGCTGAAAATTCGGTCGTCACCTGGTCCACCAGTAATCGTGTCAGCGCCTGCACCACCGGCAATAATGTCGTCACCAGCGCCGCCATCGATCTTGTCGCCCCCGGCACCTCCGTCCAGCGCGTCGTGGCCCCCCGCACCGTAGATTTCGTCCGTGCCCGCGGAGCCGTAGATGACGTCGTTGAAATCGGCTTCAACCACGCCACCGTTCAGGCCGCCGTCTGCGGCCCAACTGGTGACGGCCCAGTCATAACGCTCTGTGCCCGGGCCGTCGGCGACCACCGGGCCATGCTGGTCTCCGCGATAGACTTGTTGGACCGGCAGCGGGGTGGGGACAACGGCGTCCTGCAGAAAGATGCCCAATTGCCCGCTTTGCCAATTGCGCAACGTGACGGTGCCGTTGATCGTGGCCGCACCAGCAACGCTGCGTCTACCGATGACCAGATCTGCCCCGCTACGGGCGAAAACGAAGTTTTTGTCGTCCGACTCCCAGATGCCGTCCGCAGCCTTTTTGCCACCGTTGAGGATGCTGGTACCGACTTTGATCTTCCCGATGCCATCGGAGTCATAGACAAAATCGTTGCCAAAGGCGTCGGTGAACTGGTAGGTGTCGTCTCCCGCGCTGCCCACCAGCGTGTCGTTGCCGGTTCCACCAGTAAGTGTGTCGTCCCCGGTGTTGCCTTCGAGGTAGTCGTTGCCAGCCAGGCCGTTCAAGGTGTCATTGCCTGCGCCACCGTAGAGGTGGTCGCCCAGGTGGTTTCCGTTGCCAAAAGTAACGTCATCGCCAGTGCTGCCGAAAAAGATGATCTGGCTTGGCTGACCGGGTTGGCTCTGGGAAAACAGTGTCTGGCGGACGGGAGATGTTTGGCCGTCAGGTGGAGCGCCGCCGACATAGCTGAACTCATAAGCCCTGCGTCCAGGTACCGTCAGATCACGAATCTGGCCGGTTGTGACGTTGTCGATGTTCTGTAGTGAGATTGCGTTTGCCAGCGCGGCGCGATCATCGATCCAATTTTTCGTAAATGCAGTTAGGTTCGATGGAGCTCCATCTGCCATCCACGCCTCGTAGTCAGCGCGCCTGGTCGCAGTCCACAGTGCGTGGAACGCAGAGTCCGCCGCCGGATCGTTGGCTTTTGCGCTGATCCAGATTGGAGTCAACTCCTGCAACGCCACCAATGCACTAAATCGGGTTTTCGCTGCTTCGCGCAACCCCAGGTCACTGACATGAATTTCGACATGGCCGGCCAACGATGCGAAGGCAGGATTGGGCTGCGGCGCTTGCGGTGCTCCACCCACGATGTTCTGAACCGCGCCGTGCAGCGAGTTACGGTTGGTGTTGCCTGGAATCATGGTGGAACTGTTGATACCCAGCACAGACTCAAGAGCGTCCACCAAACTTTCCAGGCTGCGTTTCTCGCCCTCCGCGCTGGCACGCAAAAGCTCCCCGAAACGCTTTAAGTCAACACGCGTGTCCAACTGCTGAAGCATCGCGAAGACAGTCAGCGCGTCCGTCACTTGGCGTTGGTCATGGTTCCACGAAGGAAGTTTGGCGTCCGCCCCTACATCGCCAATAAATTGGTCCTCGATCGGAACGACGAGTTGCTGTCCTGGGAAATTTCCCCCGGGATATCCCGCAATCAAGTCCAAGCGGAACTCGGCGTTGTTCGCCTCACTCGAGACTACATTGGTGATCAATGAGTTGCCTGGTGTCGGTATTACCCCACCAAGGCCAGAAAAGAGGTCCCGAATGTATTCCGAGTTCGAGAAGCCGGGGGC
>JANOCN010000893.1:0-2817 GCA_031412185.1 Betaproteobacteria bacterium
ACCGACAGAATGGGTGACGCGGATTCAGGCATGGCGCTCACGTGGTTGGCTGGGTCGCTCCAGCAACTGCGCCGCGCCATCAGCCATTCCAGTGGCACAAGCGTTGCCCGTGTCGGGGCCCCGCCGCATGCCCTCCTGCACTTCCATCGGGCTGCGGTGGCAGGCCCGCATGACCTGCGGGTCCGGCCCGGCGTCGGTCGGTCTCAGCTGCGGCATGGTGTTCTGGCACACAGCGTCAGCCAGGCTGCAGCGCTCGCTGAAAGGGCAGCCTTTGGGCAGCCGTGCCATATTGGGTGGCGCACCGGGGATTGCCAGCAGGGAGCCATCTTCCTGGTCGAGCCGGGGTACGGCACCCAGCAGACCCACGGTGTAGGGGTGTGACGCTCGGTAGAAGATATCCTGCGCACTGCCCTGCTCCATCACCCGCCCTCCGTAGAGCACCATGACCTGGTCACACAGGCCCGCGACTACGCCCAGGTCGTGGGTGATCAGCACTATGGCGGTACCAAAGTCGCGCTGCAGTTCGCGTAGCAGCGCCAGGATTTGCGCCTGCACCGTGACATCAAGCGCTGTGGTGGGCTCATCGGCAATCAGCACTTCGGGCTCACACAACAAGGCCATGGCAATCATGACGCGCTGGCGCATGCCACCTGAGAACTCGTGCGGGTACATGCGGATGCGCTGCGCCGCTTCGGGAATCTTCACTGCGTCCAGCAGCGCCACCGAACGGGCACGAGCCGCCGCGCGGTCCAGACCCTTGTGGAACTGCAGCACCTCGGTCATCTGCCGCTCGACCGTCAGGTACGGGTTGAGCGAGGTCATCGGATCCTGAAAAATCATCGCCACACGGTTGCCACGGATACGGTTCAGGTCTTTGACGTTCATCGTCAAAAGGTCCTGGCCGGCGTACAGCGCCTGACCGCTGGCCTTGCCGTTCTGCGCCAGCAAGCCCATCATGGCCAGCACGCTCTGGCTCTTGCCCGATCCACTTTCTCCCACGATACCCAGCGTCTGCCCACGGTCGAGCGTGAAGTTGATCCCATTGACGGCATACACCAGGCCGTCGCCGGTCCTGAACTGGACCCCGAGGTCCTTGACTTCAATCAGGGCCATATTTTTCCGCCGGGCCGTCCCAAGGAGAAAACGGCCCCTCAGGGGGCAGCGCAGTACACGCAGTGACAAGCGTGGGGGTCATTACCTATCCTTGGGGTCCAGGGCATCACGCAGCCCGTCACCAATGTAGTTGAAGCAGTACAGCGTGACAGACAGAAACGCCGCTGGAAACAGCAGCATCCAGGGCGATATCTCCATCACCGCTGTGCCGTCGTGGATCAACACACCCCAGCTGGTCATCGGCTCCTGAATGCCCAGGCCCAGAAACGACAACACCGATTCCGTCAGGATGACTCCGGGCACGGTAACCGTGGTGTAGATCACCACCACGCCCAGCAGGTTGGGAACAATGTGCTGGAAGATGATGCGCCGCGTCGGCACCCCGACCGCCCGCGCCGCTTCGATGAACTCCCTGGAGCGCAGCGACAGGGTTTGCCCGCGCACCACCCGTGCCATGTCCATCCACGAAAACACCGTGATAGTGATTACCACGAGGTAGAAGGCGCGCCCCAGGATGGTGACCATCAAGATGGCGATCAGCAGATAAGGCACGGCGTACATCATGTCTACCACCCGCATCATGAAGGCGTCTACTTTGCCGCCCATGAAACCCGCCGTTGCGCCCCAGGCGATGCCCAAGGCCACCGATGCCAGGGTGGCCATGAGGCCGACCATCAGCGAGATGCGCCCGCCAATCAGGGCACGTACCAGCAGGTCCCGGCCGGACTCGTCGGTACCAAAGAAATGCCCGTTCTTGAAGGTGGGTGGCAGGCTCATCGCGTCCCAGTCGGCGCTGTCAAACGCATGCGGCAACAGGTAAGGACCGACGATACACACCAGCACAATCACCGCCAGCAGACACAGGCTCACCACGGCCGCCTTGTTGCGCAGAAAACGCGACCGCGCATCGGCCCACGGGCTTCGGCCAGGCACAGCAGCGTCCACCGCCTGGCCAAGAGCATGAACCAGCCCATCGTGTTTATTGCCAAGCAACATGCGGTCGGATCGGTTACGGCTCAGTAACGGATTTTCGGGTCCAGCGCCGCGTAGGCCAGATCGACCAGCAGGTTGAACGTGACCGCGATCACCGTGACCAGCACCACCAGCCCCAGCACCAGCGTGTAGTCGCGATTGCCGGCACCGTTGACGATAAGTTTGCCAAGCCCCGGAAGCGAAAACACCGACTCGGTCACCACCGCAGAGGTGATCGACGAAATCGCCAGTGGCCCGATCAGCGACACCACCGGCAACAGCGCCGGCTTCATCGCGTGGCGCAGCACGATGGTGTGCGTCGGCAAGCCCTTGGCGCGTGCAGTGCGGATAAAGTTGCTATGCAATACCTCGATCAGGCTGCCCCGCATGACCCGCCCGATGGTGGCGACGTTGATGAAGATCAGCAGCGCCATCGGCAGAATCATGTAACGCGGCGCAAAGTCGTTCCAGCCGCCGGCCGGCGCGACCTTGAGCCAGATCGCAAAAACCAGGATGAGCACCGGCCCGATCACAAACGACGGAAAGGCGCTTCCCAGGTTTCCCACCAGCATCACCAGGTAGTCCACCACGCTGTTCTGCCGCAACGCGGCGATGGTGCCCAGCATTACGCCGATGAACAGCGCGATCACGATCGAGCCGCCACCGATCGCAGCGGAAACCGGTAGCGCCTTGGCTACCAGCTCGTTTACCGACCAGTCCTCATACCGGAAC
>JANOCN010000894.1:0-2794 GCA_031412185.1 Betaproteobacteria bacterium
CCACCGACTCCGGCCAGATCTTCCAGGAGTCACTCTCCAAAGCCGGCATCAAGCTCGACCTCAAACGTGTGTCGGGCGACGGCTACTGGGACAACGTCTGGCTCAAGGTGCCATTTTGTGCGGTCTACTGGGGTAACCGCCCGACCATTGATAACCAGCTCACCAGCACCTTCGGCGGCGGGCTCAAGAACACCTGGAACGACACCCACTTTCAGAATGCAGAGTTTGACAAACTGCTGGTGGACGCACGGGTCGAGCTAGACCAGGCCAAACGCGGCCAGATGTACGCGAAGGCCCAGGAACTGATCAACCAGAATTCCGGCATGATCTGTTTTGCAGTGCAGGACTACCTCGACGCACACAGCACCAAGCTGCAGGGCCTTACCATCTCTGCGCGCTACGACCTGGGTGACCAGCGTATCGCCGAAAAAGGCTGGTTCGCCTGATTTGTTGGCTCGAAGGCAGCCACAGAGATAGAAAAAGCGGCGCGGGACAAAACCCCGCTCCGCTTTTTTTTTGGGTGCACCATGAAGTTGTAAGCCCCGTGCGCTGTGTTGTTGGTACGCACGCGTCGCCTTGCCCATCCACCTGGAAAAGACACTATGGCGAAATTGATCTTCAACCGTTTCCTGCTGGGCATACTGACGCTGTTCGCGGTATCGCTGCTGATTTTTCTTTGCACCGAAATCCTGCCTGGCGATGTGGCTTCAGCAGTGCTGGGGCAGGGTGCCACGCCCGAGGCGCTGGTTATCTTCCGCAAGGAGCTGGGGCTCGATGTGCCGGCCTACCTGCGCTACTGGAACTGGCTCATCGGTGCATTACAGGGCGACCTGGGGGTTGCGCTCACCAACAAACGCGTCATCGTGGACGAAGTGCTGCCGCGACTGGGCAATACGCTGTTTCTGGCGGCCTACGCGGCACTGATTGCGATTCCCCTGGCTGTGGGACTGGGCATCTACTCTGCCATCAACGAAGGCAAGATTGCCGACAAACTCTCCAACATCCTGACGCTGATCGCGATCTCGTTCCCGGAGTTTTTCATCGCCTACCTGCTGATTATTTTCTTTGCAGTCAATGTAGAGGTGTTCCCGTCGCTTTCTACCGTGTTCCCGAATATGCCGCTGGGCGAACGGGTGTACCAGACCACTTTGCCGGCTATCACGCTGACCCTGTTGGTCGCCGCACACATGTTGCGCATGACCCGCAGCTCGGTATTGGCGGTCATGTCCACACCGTACATCGAGATGGCTTTCCTCAAAGGTGCCAAGCGCCAGCGCGTCATCGTGCGCCATGCGCTGCCCAATGCGGCGGCACCGATCATCACGGTGATC
The DNA here is from genome assembly GCA_031412185.1 of Betaproteobacteria bacterium. Taxonomy (GTDB): domain Bacteria; phylum Pseudomonadota; class Gammaproteobacteria; order Burkholderiales; family Burkholderiaceae_C; genus CAISIP01. The sequence goes on from JANOCN010000894.1 coordinate 1,332, forward strand.
GCGCTGAACCTGGCCTATCTGGTGGTGGGCGTAGTGGTGATCGAGGCAGTATTTGTATACCCCGGTCTGGGGCAGCTTATGGTCGATGCGGTGTCCAAACGCGACGTGCCTGTCATCCAGGCCTGCGGACTGGTTTTTGCCATGGTTTTCGTGTCGCTCAATACGTTGGCCGATGTGTTGGTGATCCTGGTCAACCCGCGCTTGCGGCATAAAAGATAAGAAAAAAGGCGACTCCATGAAACTTTTTGGACAAAAACCGACTATTTCCGCCTGGTTTGGCTTGGTGGTCATGGGCATGTTTGTGTGCCTGGCGCTGTTCACGCCGTGGCTGGCACCGTATCCCGAGTCGGCCAATATCGGGGGCACCTGGGACGAACCGTCCGGTACCATGTGGCTGGGTGCCGACCAGATCGGCCGCGACATGCTGACGCGCATCATGTACGGTTCACGCATGACGATCGGTGTGGCGCTGGCCATCACCTCCCTGTCGTTTCTGATCGGCATCGTGCTGGGTTTTCTCAGTGCCGTGGTCGGCGGCTGGGTCGATGTGTTGCTGACCCGCCTGGTGGACGTGATGCTGTCTATCCCCGGCCTGATCTTCGCGCTGATCATCCTGGGTGTTTTCGGCTCCAGCATCCCGGTGCTGATTCTCACCATTGCGGTGCTCGACTCGACGCGCGTATTCCGTCTGGCGCGCGCCTTGGGCATGAACCTGACGGTGCTGGAATACGTGGAAGCCGCACGCTTGCGCGGTGAGGGTACCTGGTGGATCATCCGCCGCGAAATCCTGCCCAATGCCTCGGCACCCTTGATGTCCGAGTTTGGTTTGCGGTTCTGTTTCAACTTCCTCTTTATTGCCGGCCTGTCGTTCCTGGGTCTGGGCATTCAGCCGCCGTATGCCGATTTGGGTGGCATGGTGCGGGAAAACGCCGCAGCCATCAATTTCGGCATGATGGCCCCGATCTACCCGGCAGCCACGATCGCCCTGCTGACGGTCTCGGTCAACCTGGTGGTGGACTGGTTGTTGTCGATCGAAGCCCGCCCATCCGGTGCGCAAGCCGAACTTTGATTGAGGCTACAAAGTCTTCACAACCTCAAGGCACCCATGACTGAAAAAAAGGTAATTCTGAGAATCAAGGGTCTGCGGCTGGAGGGCGTGCGGGCCGGTAACGTCATCGTGGACAACGTTGACGTCACCCTGCATGCGGGCGAGGTGCTGGGCCTGATCGGCGAAAGCGGGGCCGGCAAGTCGACCATCGGCCTGTCGGCCATGTCGTACGCCCGCGCTGGAGTGCACATCGCACTGGGTGTGGTGGAGATCGACGGCATCGACATCCGCAAGCTCGACGCCAGCGGGCGCCGCGCCGTGCGCGGCCGGCGCATAGCCTATGTGGCGCAGTCGGCCACCGCGGCCTTCAACCCGGCCCATACCATCATGGACCAGGTCTGCGAAGCGCCGCTGC
>JANOCN010000895.1:0-5499 GCA_031412185.1 Betaproteobacteria bacterium
GTTGTTTGTGTAGCAGGGCACCACCAACGGCGCGCACAACGACATCACCCGCGTGACGCAGTTGTTGCACCACGCCGTGGGCGAGATGGGCATGTACCGCAAGACCCGCTTGAATTTCGGGTCGCTCGACCGGGAGACCCAAGGGCGCGGCCGTGACGTGGATCTGGAGACGCGCGCCATCATGGAGGCGCAAAGTGAGCGCCTGTATGGCGAGACCAAGGCAGTGCTGGCTGGCCTGATGCCGCTGACCACGCATTTGGCCGGCAAGCTGCTCGAAGCCAGTGAGATGAGTTTGGCGGAGGTGCTGTCCGAGATCCGCAGATTCGAGGCCGGCTGAAGGTACGGGAATCAGCCGTCGGCTAGCCGGTGCCGGTAGAAAGGCCGCACCCGGTCATCCAGAATTGCGTATTGCGCGGCCAGATTGCGCGGGTCCGGGTTCAGCCAAGCATCGATATTTTCCGGTTTGATGGGTATGATGCAGCGGTCGTGGCCCACTGCCAGCACCTCGGCGGGTGGCTCGTCGGTGATGGCGGCAAAAGAAAGCAGGTCGGGCACGCCGGGTGAGGTCCAGCGTGACCATATGCAGGCCACCAGCATTTCCTGTTCCGGCTGCGGCCGGAACTCGACCACGACTTTCTCCATCTTTTCGCCGGGGGCCAGACTGCGCCCTTCGGCGCGGTGGCGCTCCACCACTTCATAAAACGAGTCGAAGATGATGAGCCCGTGGGTGTGCCCGAACTGGTTCGACCAAAACCCCTGCAGGCTGTCGCGCCGGGCGTTGAAGGTGCCAGGGTATTTGGTGTCGTACCAGGCCGGTTTGCCTGCTGGGCGGCACTGGTAACGCATCAGTTTGACCACCCGCTCACCGTGTTCCATCACCAACACCGGCGCATACCAGCCGGGGAATATGCGCGAGTCGCTCGCCACCACCGTGCTGCGCAGCAGGTCGTTTATCTTGCCGCGCGCCCAGGCAATCTTGCTGGTGGCAATTCGCACATCTTCCTGCGCGGCTTTCGTCACCTTCACGTCCAGTTTGGCCTGCGCTCTGGCTAGCCGCTCAGACTGCGTGGCAACGTCGCTTTCCATGCGTGCCTGCTGTTGGTTGGCAAACCATTCCACTTCTGCCTTGATGGCACGTTCGCCGTCGGTCTGCGGGTCCAAAAATTCAATTTCGAGCGCCCTGGGTATGTGAACGCTGCTGTCGCTCCTGCGCAACCAGAATACGTCGAAGAACTCATCGATGCCCATACGGGCACCGAACGTTCGGACATACTTGTTATACGAGGCTTTGATCTGGGCGGAGTAACACATCGGTGGCCAATCGGTTGGCGCATGCCATAGCGAAGCGATGGTAATGGAAACTCCGCCGCTGCGCCCTGCCGATTCCGCTGACCGGGCTGCCCCGGCCAGCATCCGCCGAGAGCAGGTCGATTAGCGCAGCGAACCGTAGTAGCCGTCTACGCTGCGCCCGTATTCTGGGGTGTAGGGTGGCACATCGTTCTCGGGGTAACGCGGGGCACCGTCCAGACGCTCCTTGTCGAGCGGCACCACATAGCCGCCTTTTTCCACGTCGTACTTCAGCATGTTCCACGGCAGCGGGTAGCGGTCGGTGCCCATGCCCAGAAAGCCGCCGAACTCCAGCGCAACGTAGCGCACCTGGCCACTCACTTTGTCGATCATCAGGTCGTCAATGGAGCCGAGTTTGTCGCCCGCGTTGTTGTAGACAGTGGTGCCTTCGACGCGGTCCGACGAGATCACGTCGTGGATCGGAGAAGTAGAAACTTGCATGGATCATCCTTTTGGTAATTGGTGCGTTGGTGCACCAGTGAATGGGCTACCTTGCCACCGGATGTGGCACACACCAGCAGGCCCGGGACGCAATGATTGCGCCGCGCGCGTAATCCTCCTATCGGAATGCGCCCCTGCGGGCTGTAGGAAAGCAGGCGTAGCCCCGCAGGTCAAAAGCGCAGTCGCGCAAAGGCCTGTGCAATCACTGCGGCCTCGCGCCCGAGCCTGGCCGCCAGAGCGTGCACGGCGGCCGCTGGCATGCCGGGTGTTGCGAGCGCCAGGCTCAGCGCCGCAATCGGCACCTGCTCGGCCGCCAGCACGGCGACGCTGACTGCAGAGATACCCGCCACTGTGTAGCCCAGGTTCACACCTGCGCCAAGCTGGCGCGAGTGCTTCAGCATCTGGCGCACACCCTCGCAGCGCGTGGGGTCGCGTTGTGCGATTGTCTGCAGATTGTTTGCTTCCACGTCCGTCTGCTCGGTGCGCGGCAAGCGGATCAACATGGCAACGCCGCCAGCGGTCAGGCACAGCGGGCGGCGGCCGCCTACATCCAGCATCAAGGCGCTGAAAGTACCCGCGCCGTCGTACCGGGCTACGCACACCGAGTCCATCTTGCTGCGTACCTTGACAAACAAAGTGCCTTGCAACTCCTGGGCAAGCGCCAGCAGCCGCTGCCTGCTGGCGGCGTCCAGCTCGAAGTAGGGCTTGGCTGCCATTCCCAGCTCGTACGCCATCGGTCCCAGGGTGTAGCGGCGGGTTCCCGCCACACGGGTCACCAGGCCTTCGTCGCGCAGGGCCGCCAACAGGCGATGGACGGTAGCGGGGTCCAGGCCCGACTGCTGCGCCAGATCGCTCAGGCGCCAGCCCACATGCGTATGGCTGGAAAGGAGGCGCAACAGGCCTGCAGCACGGCGCAGGGACCGGGTGATGTTGGCGGATACGGCGGGCTGCAGAGGCACAAATTGCATTCTATGAAATAAGTACCCGCAAGCGGCCAACTACACAGCGCTGGGGTCGGTAGCATGGGGCCAGTTCCCATCGTGCACGAAAGGCCGACCACCATGAACCCAATCCTCGCATGCGTCACCCGCAGCTTGTTTGCCGCTGTGCTCGTGGCTGCGGCAGCGCCGGGTGTTGTTGCCCAGACCTACCCCACCGGGCCGATCAAGGTGGTGGTGCCCTTTCCCGCAGGATCGGGCGTGGACGGAGTCGCCAGGGCGGTTATCTCGCGCATGGCGACCGGCCTGGGCCAGCCCATCGTGATAGACAACCGTGGCGGTGCAGGCGGGAACATCGGCACCGAATACGTGGCGCGGGCACCGAAAGACGGGTACACCCTGTTGTTCAACGCAACGCAGTTGGTGGGCAACCCCGGTATCAGCGCCGTGAAATACGATGCGGTGAAAGACTTCGTGCCGATTTCGCTGGTTTCGCGCGTCTCGGCGATGCTGGTGGTGCCACCCGATTCGCCCGCAAAAACCGTGCAGGAGCTGATGGCGATGGCCAAGGACAAACCGGGTGTCTTGAGTTATGCCTCGGGTGGGAACGGTGGCATTGGCCACTACTCTGGCGAGTTGCTCAAGTCTGCCGGCGGCAACCTGGACATCGTGCATGTGCCCTACAAAAGCGCCGCCGAGCAGGTGAGCTCGGTCATGGCGGGCCAGACCCAGCTGGCGTTTCCGGCGCTGCAGATCGCGTTGCCGCTGGTAAAGGCCGGAAAACTCAAAGCGCTGGGCGTCACCGGGCCCAGGCGCAGCGCGCAGTTCCCTGACGTACCCACCATGCAAGAGGCGATCAATCCCGGCTTCACGCTGGACGCGTGGTATGGCCTGCTGGCACCTGCGGGCACGCCTGCGCCCGTGATCCAGCGTTTGCACGCCGAACTGATGAAGGTCATGGCTGACCCTGCAGTGCGCCTGTCGCTGACCAGTGCCAGCCAGGACATTGTGGCCAGCTCACCGGCCGAGTTTGCCGACGTGATTGCGAAAGACCTCAAACTGTGGACCGACCTTGCCACTAAGCTGGGCGTCAAAGTCGATTAAGGCCATCGGGCTTGTTCAGTGCCTCCTTGAGCGACAGCCATGCAAATACGGGCCGTGCGCACGCTGTGTTTCGCGCAGCCGATGATCCCCATCCATGAAAAGACGTTTCCCGGCAAACTGGAACTGGTGCTCACCGTCGTGGAGTCGGATGGTGGTGTAGAAGGTTATTCACTGGCGCGCTCGCATGGTGGCCAGCCCGCCAGCGTGATTGCCCAGCAGATAGAAACCACCCTGCGCCCGCTGGTGCTGGGCCGCGATCCATCGGCCCCCGAACAGCTATGGGAGCGCATGACTGCATTCGAGCCGACCGGTTATGTGAGCGTGTTTGCCATCAGCGCTCTGGACGTTGCGTTATGGGATCTGGCGGGAAAGCTGCGCGGTTTGCCGGTGGCCGACTTATGCGGTGGGCGGCGACGCGCTATCAAGGCTTATGCCAGCTCTACCCACTACGACCACATCGACGGTTACGTGTCAGACATGCAGGCGGCATTTGCCCAGGGTTTTGCAGCGTACAAGGTTCACCCGTTTTATGAGGCGCGGCGCGATATGGAGCTGGCACGGGCGCTGCGGGAGGCGGCCGGTCCCACAGCCCGCCTGATGTTCGACGCGGCAAAACGCTACGACCGTGCGCACGCCCTGCTGGTAGGGCAGGCGCTCCAGGCGCTCGACTTCCACTGGTACGAGGAACCGCTGCCACAGCATGACTGGGCCGGCTATGCGCAGCTGCGTGCTTCCTTGCAGCTACCGGTGATCGGGGGCGAGACCTTGCCCGGCCTGCACCATGCCATGGTGAACGCCTTGAGTGCCAATGCGTATGCAGCCGTTTTGTGCGACGTGTACTGGAAGGGGGGCATTACCGGTTTCCTCAAAACGATGGCCCTGTGCCAGACTGCAGGGGTTCCGCTGCTCTCGCACCACGGGGCCAGTGCGCTCATGAATCTTGCCAATTTGCACGTGCTCTGCGGTGCGACGGACGTAGAAATGATCGAGGTGCTGTATCCGGAAGCGCCGTACCAGTATGGGTTGAAGCATTACGCCAGCCTCGCCGCAGACGGTTGTATCCATTTGCCCGAGGAGGCTGGCCTGGGCGGGCACCCCGACTGGTCGTACATCGAGAGGCATCGCACCAATTGAGAGCGTACTGGCGTGCTGCTTTGACGCACCTGGCAGGATTGTCATAACACCAGGCTGGGGTAATCTCGCCGCTTGGGCCATAGCTGGTAAAGCCGGTACACAATGGGGGGCAGTTCCGGATTGCGCCAGGCAGCTACAGCATTCGGCACCAATCATGCTTTGGAAACCCATCTTGGGGGAAACATGAACCTTCCAGTTACTTTCCTGTGGCCACACTACCTGTGGCTTTTGTGGGCCGTGCCGCTGTTGGTGCTGGTTTACGTATGGCTGCTGCGGCGCAAGAAAAAACTGGTGTTGCGTTATGCCAGCGTATCCATCATCAAGTCGGCCATGGGCCCGGGTTTGGGGTGGCGTCGCCACGTGCCGCCGGCGCTTTTCCTGTTAGCCATCGCCGCCATGCTGTTTGCTGCTTCCCGGCCGCTGGCGAAAATATCGTTGCCATCCAACCACGCCACGATTGTTCTTGCCATGGACGTGTCGTTGAGCATGCGTGCTACCGATGTCCTGCCCAACCGCCTCGTCGCCGCGCAAGAGG
>JANOCN010000896.1:0-2538 GCA_031412185.1 Betaproteobacteria bacterium
TTACGGTCGTCTCCAAACTGGTGGATTCGGCCTATGTATTGCTGGTCAACCCGAAGGTCCCAGCCAAGAACGTGCAGGAACTGGTCGCCCTTGCCAAGGCCGCGCCCGACACGATTCGTTATGCATCGTCGGGCAATGGCAGTTCGCAGCACCTGATGGGCGGTCTGTTTGTGTCGATGACCGGAGCCCAGTTGCAGCACGTGCCTTACCGGGGCAGCGCCGGGGCGGCGACCGATCTGGTGGCCGGCGTGGTGGAGAGCAGTTTTGCCGGTGTTCCCAATGCGTTGGCACAGGTGCCACAGGGTCGGCTGCGGGCGCTCGCGGTCACCACCGCCAAACGCATCCCGCAATTGCCCGACGTGCCGACGATGCAGGAAGCCGGTGTGCCGGGGTATGACGCATCGGTCTGGCTTGCGCTGCTGGCACCGGCCGGCACGCCGCGCGATATCGTGAACCGCCTGAACTCGGAGATCGCCAAACTCATGGCCACACCTGACACCAAAAAAGCCTTGCTGGATGCCGGGGTGGAAGTCGCACCTTCGTCGCCCGAAGCCATGGCCGACTACATGGTGTCGGAGATGGAACGCTGGGGCAAAGTGGTCAAGGAGACCGGCATCAAGGTCGAATGACCTGGCGTACAGCGTGCAAGGCCAGGGCCCACGTCGATGCTGAATATCTTTCAAAGCAGCAGCCTGCCCAGGCGCCTGCGTGAGCTGGAGAAGATGCCGCTTTTCGTCGACCTGACGCGGCGCGAGATCAAGGTGGTGGACGGCTTCATGCACGAGCGCAACTACCTGGAGCGGGAAATCATTTTCGACGAAGGTGAAAAAGGGGAAGCGTTTTACGTGGTGCTTGACGGCAAGGTTCTGATCTGCCGCGAGGGCCAGGCAGACCTGCCGATTGCCGAAATGGGCAACGGCAACTTCTTCGGTGAGCTGGCGCTGCTCGACGACGCGCCGCGCTCTGCCCAGGCGCGTGCCGCTGAGAACTGCACCTTGCTGGTGCTGTTTCGGGGCGATTTTCTGGGACTGATGCAGTCGCACGGGCTGATCGCGTCCAAAATTGCGATGCAGCTGGCGCGCCACCTGGGCATACGCCTGCGCGCCATGGGGCGCAGCGCCGCAGGGCCGTTGTGAGAGCGCCGCGTTACCACTCCGGGCCACTGGCCTGGTGCGCCATATTGGCAGCGACTTGCCTGATGCTGTTTTTGTTTCAGAAAATTCTCTGGCTGGTGGTGCCGTTTGTATTCGGGCTCATCATCTATTACCCACTGTTCCCGATCCAGCAACGGCTGGTACTGCGTGGCATGTCGCGCGATGCATCAGCGGCGCTGGTCAGCGCCTCGGCGTTTGCCCTGGCCGCCGTGGTGGCAATAGCCATGGCCCCATGGCTGGGGGCCCAACTTGCGTCTTGGCAAGCATCCGGAACACGCTACATCGATGGGGGTCTGCTGTTCGTGGCACAAACGCTGCTCTGGCTGGAGCAGACCTTGTCACTGGCAGCCAAAGCACATCTAAGCCAGCAGTGGCTACGGGCCATCAGCGAGCTCGGCGACAAGTTGCCAGGTGCCTACCTGGCCGACGCAGCCTTCACGGCGGCCGCCTGGTTACCCTCGCTACTGCTGGTACCTTTCTTGGCGTTTTTCTTCCTGCGTGATGGCTGGCGCTTCAAGAAATTTCTCAGTCGTGCTGTGCCCAATGCATTCTTCGAACGCACGCTGTATTTGCTGGACCAGGTCGACCAGACCGCACGGCAATACTTCCAGGGCCTGATCAAACTGACCGTGCTCGACACGTTATGTCTTGCGGTCGGTCTGTGGTTGATTGGTGTGTCGGCTCCATTGGCACTCGGTCTGCTCACCGCTGTGCTGGCATGGGTGCCGTATGTCGGCTCGATTCTGGGCTGCTTGTTGGTAGTTCTCGTGGCGGCCACCGATTACCCGGCCAACCCGGCCGTGGCGTACAGTGCGATCGGGCTTTTTGTAGCAGTGCGCCTGCTGGACGACTTCGTGTTCATGCCCATGACCATAGGGCGCAGCCTGCACCTGCACCCGCTGCTCTCGGTACTGATGATTTTTGTCGGCGGTGCCGTGGCAGGTGTGGCCGGACTGATGCTAGTGTTGCCGCTGCTGGGCGTAGTGATGGTGCTGGGCGAGACGATCGGTGAAGTGGTGACCGACCCCCGCCTGCGCGCACGCCACGCGTTTGCCAAACACTTGCGCCACCTGCAGGTAACCCGGGACTTGACGCTCTGAAGTGGTGCTGTCGCCATCCATCCTGGTGCCAAACCGCAATACCCGTTGACACCAAATTGCCGTTGAACGGGTGTTAGCATGCGCGCGGGAATCAAGTTGACACGATAGGAAGGTAGAGTGCGTTTGCGTCTTGCCAACGCTCGGGGGGATCGAGGCCCCTCACCCCAATTCCAGAATGAAGGTTTTCATGCGCACAACGCTTGTTTTGCATTTCCGCACGACGGATTTATTACGCTCCACCACGCTGGCTTTGGCCATCACCCTGAGCGCCCTCGTCGCCGACG
>JANOCN010000897.1:0-2467 GCA_031412185.1 Betaproteobacteria bacterium
GTACCCCAGATCCAGCAGACCGGCATAACCGACCACAATATTCAGCCCGATGGCGAGCAGTACATACAGCAGGGCGGTGTCGGCGATACGCACCCAGGCATTGCCATAAACCTGGAGCATCCAAGGCAGCGCTACGACCGCCAGCCCGCCGACGAAATACAGAATTGCCTTGTTGATTTTCATGACAACTCCTCAAGCCCGGTCGGCCACACGTTCACCCAGCAAACCGGATGGCCGCAGCGTCAGGATCACGATCAAAACGATAAAGGCGAATATCTCCGAGTAGTGGCTACCCAGCACACCACCGGTCAGCACGCCGATGTAGCCCGAACCCAATGCCTCGATCAGGCCCAGCAGCACCCCGCCCACCACCGCACCCGCAAGGTTACCGATGCCACCAAACACTGCAGCAGTAAACGCTTTTAGCCCGGGCAGAAAACCCATGGCGTGTTGCACCGTGCCGTATTTCATGGCCAGCATGATGCCGGCGATTGCCGCCAGCACCGCACCGATGACAAAGGTGGCGGAGATAACTACGTCGGGCTTGACACCCATCAGGCCAGCCACGCGCGGGTTCTCGGCGGTTGCACGCATCGCACGCCCGAGCGAGGTGTAGTTGACCAGCCAAACCAACGCCACCAGCAGGATGGCCGTGAGCGACAGGATCAACAGGTCGGTGGGCGAGATAACGGCCCCGGCGATCTCGTAAGGCGTCACCGGCAACAGGTTGGGAAACGGTTTGGGGTTGGGCTTCCAGATGATCATGGCCACGGTTTGAAGCAGCAATGACATGCCGATGGCCGTTATCAGTGGTGCCAGCCGGGGCGAGTTGCGCAGCGGGCGGTAGGCGATTTTTTCAATGCTGAAGTTGAGTATGGCGGCCACGACACAAGCCACCAGCGTCGCAGCGATCAGTACCACCCAGCCCGGCATGTCCGGGTAGGCGGGCTGCAAGACACCGGCCACCGTCCAGGCAGTCAGCGCACCCGCCATCAGGACCTCACCGTGCGCAAAATTGATGAGCTGGATGATGCCGTAGACCATCGTGTAGCCGAGCGCCACCAAGGCGTAAACACTACCGAGCACCAGACCGTTGATGACCTGCTGGAGGAAGATATCCATGAATTGGCGCTCCGTTATTGTTCCGCGATTCTACTGACGCACCATCGAGCGGCGAGGCTGCAAAGGGGTGGGTTTACCCTTGCGGATGGCACCCAATTTCATGCAAGGAACGCGCCATGTATTCGATCATGTGTTCGGTAGTCAGCCCTTGGTGGCTGCGTCGTCGAGCGCGCGCAAATGGGCCAGCTTTTGCGCAATTTTGAACTCCAGCCCGCGCGCTACCGGCCGGTACCAGCCAGGCTCTGGCATGCCTTCGGGCAAGTAGGTCTCACCGGCCGCGTAGGCTTCCGGTTCGTCATGGGCGTAACGGTAAGCGCTGCCGTGACCCAACGATTTCATGAGCTGGGTCGGTGCGTTACGAAGATGGTTTGGCACCTCGCGCGATCGGTCCTTCTTGATGAAGGCCCGGGCCTGGTTGTAGGCCATGTAGCCCGCGTTGCTTTTGGCCGCGACTGCCAGGTAGAGGACCGCCTGGGCTAATGCCAGTTCACCTTCGGGTGCACCGAGCCGCTCGAAGGTAGCCGCGGCGTCATTGGCTATCTGTACCGCCCGCGGGTCGGCAAGCCCGATGTCTTCCCAGGCCATGCGCACAATCCGCCGCGCCAGGTATTTGGCATCTGCACCGCCGTCCAGCATGCGGCACAACCAGTACAAGGCGGCGTCCGGGTGGGAGCCGCGAACCGACTTGTGCAACGCCGATATCTGGTCGTAGAAGTTGTCGCCCCCCTTGTCGAAACGGCGCGCGTTCAAAGTCAATGCATGGTGCAGAAAGGCTGAATCAATCGTCTGGACACCTGCCACGCGGGCGGCCGTATCGGTTTGCTCCAGCAAGTTGAGCAGGCGCCGGGCATCGCCATCTGCATACCCCACCAGCGTATCGGTGGCGGTCGCATCAAATGCCAGATGGGTGAGTACCCTCTCCTGTGCGCGGGCAACCAGCAGTAGCAGTTCTTCGTCGGCCAGGCCTTGCAACACATACACCTGTGCGCGCGACAACAAGGCGGAGTTCACCTCGAACGACGGATTCTCGGTGGTCGCACCGACCAGCGTCACCAGGCCCGATTCGACGAATGGCAGCAGTCCGTCTTGCTGACTTTTGTTGAACCGGTGTATCTCGTCCACGAACAAAATGGTCTTCTTCCCAAGTGCCAGATTGTGTTGTGCCCGCTCCATTGACGAGCGGATTTCCTTGACCCCCGAAAATACCGCCGACAGCGCAATGAACTCATAACCGAACGCATTGGCAGTCAAACGCGCCAGCGTCGTCTTGCCGACCCCGGGTGGACCCCACAGGATCATGGAATGGGGCTTGCCGGACTCCAGCGCCAGACGCAGCGGTTTGCCC
>JANOCN010000898.1:0-2797 GCA_031412185.1 Betaproteobacteria bacterium
CCGGCGGCACACTGGTCGAGAAGTGCTGCCACTACTTCAACCTGATGGATTTTGCGCTGCAGGAGCGCCCGCTGTCGGTGTTCGCTTCTGGCGGGCAAAGGGTCAACCACCTGAACGAGTCGTACGGCGGCCGCACCCCGGACATCCTGGACAGCGCCTACGTGATCGTCGAGTACCCCAGCGGCGCACGCGCCATGCTGGACCTGTGCATGTTTGCCGAGAACTCGGTCGACAACGAACACATCACGATAGTTGGCGACGAGGGCAAACTGGAGTCCATGCTGCCGTCGATGACGCTGCGTTACGGCCGCCGCGACGATTGGGGTACGCGCCAGGTATGGGGGCAGAGCGCCAGCAGTGGCAAAGGGGTGTCCGTGCGCCGGGTCTGGGATACCAGCATCAAGTATGTGGGTAACCATTTCGGCGCGTCGTATGTAGAACATTTCAAGTTTGCCCATGCCGTTCGCCATGGCCTGCGTCCCGAGGTGACGCTGGAAGAAGGCTTGCGCTCGGTAGCTACCGGCATTGCGGCGCACCGGAGCATAAACACCAAAGCCGTCGTGGCAATGGCCGACGTGCTGCCTGCTGGCTGGTAACGGATCAACACTGCCAACATTCGCATGACGTACACCCTGTATCCGTGCCTCAAGGCGCGCACCGTGTTTATCTCGGGTGGCTCGTCGGGCATTGGTGCCGAGTTGGTCCGCGCGTTCGCTGCACAAGGCAGCCGGGTGGCGTTCTGTGGCACCAAGCCTGGCGGCGGTGACGCCTTGATTGGCGAGATTACCCAGGCCGGCCATAGCAGCCCGTGCTACGAGGCCTGCGATGTGCGCGACATCGCGGCGCTGCAACAACTGCTGGGCCGGGTGGCGGACGCAATGGGGCCGATCCAGGTACTGGTCAACAATGCGGGCCGGGACGACCGGCATTCGCTGGACGAACTGACTCCGGAGTACTGGGACAACTGCCTGAACATCAACCTGCGCCACCAGGTCTTTGCCACCCAGACGGTGGCACGCCAGCTAAAGGCGGCGCGCTTGGGCGGCAGCATCATCAACATGGGCAGCATCAGCTGGATGCGCGGGCGGCCCAACCTGGTCGGTTACACCACCAGCAAGGCGGCCATTTCGGGCATGACGCGTACGCTTGCCCGCGAGCTGGGCGACGCGGGTATCCGCGTCAACGCCTTGGTGCCAGGGGCGATCGTGACCGAGCGGCAGACAGCGCTATGGCGCAATCCCGAAGAAGACCAGAAGTTCATTGACTTCCAGTGTCTGAAATTCCGGCTGGATTCCACCCATGTCGCGCGGCCAACGCTTTTTCTTGCCAGCGACGATAGCGACGGCATCACCGGCCAAAACCTGCTGGTGGATGGGGGTTTGGCGCAAGTGTCCGTAGCGGGCTGACCATTCTGCTCACTGTGCGCCAGAGCACAGACCGGGCTTGAGGGTGCCGGTATAACACTATCGGAACGATTGAACTTGTTGCTTAGCACTCGACTCCATAGAGTGCTAATATTCAATCGTCTATGAAAGGACTTCTGGTATGACCAATCAAACTGGAGTTGCAAGCTCGGCGCTGGCAGTGGCCAATCCGTGGGCGATGGTGCCCGCTCTGGGCAATCTGGACGCGTATATTTCCACCGCGAACCGCTTGCCCATGCTCACCCTGGAGCAGGAGCAGGAGTTTGCGCGCAAATTCCGCAACGACAACGACCTGGAGGCAGCCGGTAAGTTAGTGCTGTCTCACTTGCGTCTGGTCGTTTCGATCTCGCGCCAGTACCTGGGCTACGGCCTGCCCCACGGCGACCTGATCCAGGAAGGCAATGTGGGCCTCATGAAAGCGGTGAAACGTTTTGATCCCGACCAGGGCGTTCGGCTGGTGAGTTACGCCATGCACTGGATCAAGGCGGAAATCCACGAGTACATCCTGAAAAACTGGCGCATGGTCAAGGTCGCTACCACCAAAGCCCAACGCAAGCTGTTCTTCAACCTGCGCTCGATGAAGCAACGCTACAAGTCCGACGACGCAGCGGCCGACGTCGGTACGCACCGGGATACGCTGAACGAAGAGCAGATCGACGCCATGGCGCGCACCTTGAAGGTCAAACGCGAAGAGGTGATCGAGATGGAAACCCGCCTGTCGGGTGGCGATGTATTGCTCGACCCGAGCCCGTCGGACGATGGTGAAGAGGCATTTGGTCCGATAACCTACCTGACCGACACGGCGCATGAGCCCACCGCCATGATCGAATCGCGTCAGCGTGACGTGCTGGCCACCGACGGCATAACCAGCGCCCTGAATGCGCTGGACGAACGCAGCCGCCGCATCGTGGAAGAGCGCTGGCTCAAGGTCAACGACGACAACTCTGGTGGCATGACGCTGCACGATCTGGCCAGCGAATACGGCGTGAGCGCCGAACGCATTCGCCAGATTGAGGTGGCGGCCATGAAGAAGATGAAAAAGACGCTCGCCAGCTACGCCTGATCGGCAAGGGTCGGCCCAAAGCCGACTCAAGCCATTTTTTGTTAGGTTTGGTCCCGGTTGGCGGTGGCGTCGGCGTCGCTGCTATCAGGCCGCTTGCTTGAGCAATTGCCGGATATCGCTTGCCAGCGCAGGTGCACCGCTTCCGTACCGGGTGTACAAGCGCAGTTGGCCCCGGGTGTCGTAGACGTAGCTACCAGCCGAGTGGTCCATCGTGTAGCTGGTTGCCGAGCGCCCCTCCGCCTTTTTGTAATACACCTTGAATTCTTTTGCCATCGCGGCCAACGCTTCTGCAGAGGTGGCCCGCAGGGCG
>JANOCN010000899.1:0-3169 GCA_031412185.1 Betaproteobacteria bacterium
ACGCTGGAGCACTACCACGGCAAATACATTGCGTCGCCTGGCCAGAAAGTGGCAAATATCCGCGCCTTCTCGCGCTACAACAACCCGACCCTGAATGAGCTGCTCGACAAAATGGAAGCGCGCCAGCCTTCGGCACAAGACCCGGAGTACATGAAGCTGGTGCGCGATGCGACGCGTATCGTGCTGGCCGACATGCCGCAGATCACCCTGGTGGAGGAACTGCACACGCTAGTATTCAACAGCACCTACTGGACCGGATGGCCGAGCGCCCAGGACCCCTACATTGCGCCCTACCTTCCGTGGGAAGGGTTCAACTTCGTCATCCAAAGGCTCAAAGCACGCCAATAAGCCGCCAGTAAGAGTCTATCCAGTGCAGGTTGCCAGACCCCCGAAACTGCCACCCCAACCCAACCCGATACGGAACCAGCGCGTGAAAATCAAATCGATCCAGGCCTTCGCCATCCGCAGCGACCTGGTCGGCGGCCCTGCGGTCACACCGGCCGAGCGACCGGTGTGGATCGACGCCGCCGAAGTGGCAGGTCCGATGTCGCGTTACCCGCGCTTCAAACGCCTGCGCGCCAGCTGGCGACCGCGCTGGCCTTCCGTGGGCTGCCTGGTCACCTGCACCGATGGCACCTGGGGTTTCGGCATGACGCGCCATGGGGCACCCGTGATCAGCATGATCAATGACCACATTGGCCCGCTGCTGGTGTCCGAACCGTGTATGGCGACCGAGAAGCTGTGGGACATGATGACGCGCATCGTGTCCCCGTATGGCGGCGGGGGGCTGGCGCCGTATGCGATCAGCGCCATCGATCTGGCGTTGTGGGACCTGAAGGGCAAGCTGCTCCGGCGTCCGGTGTATGAACTCATTGGCGGCCCAAGCCGTGAACACATCGAGTGTTACGCCACCGGGAACGACACCGACTGGTACCTGCGCACAGGTTTCAAGGCGACCAAAATTGCCTGCCCGTTCGGTGCCGCCGATGGTTTGCAGGCATTGGACGGCAATGAAGAATTCATCGCAAAAAAGCGCCATGTTGTGGGCGATGCGGTCGACCTGATGCTGGACTGCTGGATGGCGTTTGACGTCGAGTTCGCAGTGCGGTTTGCCGAACGGATGCGACCCTACCGCCTGCGCTGGATCGAAGACTGCCTGATGCCGGACGACCTGGACGGACAGGCGGAGCTGCGCCGGCGGCTGCCGACACAGACGCTGGCCACTGGCGAGCACTGGTACACATTGGCACCATTCACGAATGCGGTGGCGCGGCGCAGCGCCGACATATTTCAACCCGACATCGCCTGGTCGGGGGGCTTGACCGGGTGTCTCAAGATTGCGCATATCGCCGAAGGTGCGGGCTTGTCCATCATTCTGCACGCTGGCGCCAATACGCCTTACGGCCAGCACTTCAGCCTCGCAACGACCAATTGCCCGATGGGTGAGTTTTTTGTCGCCTCTGCGCCTGGCGTACCGTTTGACGAAGTCCGTTTGGTACCCGGCGTGCAGACGCCGAAAGATGGAAACATCGTACCCAGCAACGAGCCCGGATTCGGCCTTGGCCTGACCCTGGACGGTATCCAGCAAATGACCGTCTAGGTCGGCAAACACCGTGCTCGGCTACTTCTCCAGACGCTTGGGCATGACGCTGCTGGTGGCGTTGCTGGCGATCACCATCAACTTCCTGATTCCCCATGCCATGCCGGGAGACCCGATCGAGCAGCAGCTCAATCAGATGGCGTCTACCGCCGGTGGTGCCGTGGGCGACGTGCAAGCCATGGCCAAAGCCTACCGGGAGCGCTTCGGGCTGGACCAGCCCCTGTGGCGGCAGTATCTGAACTACCTTTGGGACCTGGCGCACCTCGACCTTGGCTACTCGATCGTCAATTATCCCGAGCGTGTGTCCGACGTCATCCTGGCTGGTGTGCCCTGGACACTGGCGCTGCTGGTAACCGCCACCTTGATAAGTTTTGCCATTGGCACACTGCTGGGCGGGCTGCTGGCGTGGCCCGGCACCAGCCGCTGGGTGCAGGCGCTGGGTGTGCCGGTCATACTGCTCTCCGCGGTGCCATACTTCATTCTTGGCATCTTGCTGATGTTTCTGTTAGGGCTCACTATTCCGCTGTTTCCGGTAGCCGGTGGTTACCCGTTTGGCTTCACACCCGGCTGGACCTGGGAGACCGCGCGCCTGATGACCTACCACGCCGTGTTGCCAGCGGCATCCATCGTTCTGGCGTCCATCGGCACCTGGGCGATTGCCAAGCGCGGTATGGTCATCAGTGTGCGCGGTGAAGACTCCATCCTGCTGGCCGAGGCCAAGGGTCTGCCGCCACGGCGCATTTTTCTCGCCTACGGATTGCGCAATGCACTGCTGCCGCAGCTTACCCATCTGGCGCTGACCCTCAGCCACGTGGTGTCGGGTGCCATCCTGGTGGAGGTGATCTTCGCCTACCCCGGTATTGGTTACCGCCTCTACCAGGCCATCCATGCCAAGGACTATTTTGTGGTGCAGGGCATTGTGCTGCTGTTGTCCCTGTCGATCGCGTTCACCATGCTCCTGCTGGACCTGGTCTACCCGCTGATCGATCCGCGCATTCGAGCGGAGAAGAAATCATGAGCCGGGGGCTGGGTGTGCTGCGCACCAGCGTCCGTGTTCTGGGCCAGGAGCCGCTGTTGCTGGCTGGTTTGGTACTGTTGCTGTCGATCTGCCTGTTTGCGCTTGTCGGGCCGGTTCTGGTGGATGTGGGCCAGGCGCAAGTAGGGGCCGTGGCACCGCGCCAGCGCCCCGGCGGGGAGTACCCGCTGGGTACCGACACCCAGGGGCGCAGTGTGCTGGCAGCCCTGGTGCTGGCAACACCGCAGACACTGAAGATCGGATTCTTCGCCGGCGTCATCGGTCTGGGGCTGGGCGCGGTTTTGGGCTTGCTGGCGGGTTACTTCCGGGGCTGGACCGATACCGTGGTGCGGACCTGCGCCGATGTCGTGATGACCATACCCGGCATTGCGGTGCTGGTGCTGGTTGCCACCAACGTACGCAGTATGAGTGTGTTGTTGATGGCGCTGATTGTGGCGGGCCTGGCCTGGATGAACCCCACGCGCACCATCCGCGCACAAACCCTGTCGATGCGTGAACGCCCCTATGTGGACATCGCCCGCCTGAACGGCGAG
>JANOCN010000900.1:0-7490 GCA_031412185.1 Betaproteobacteria bacterium
AATGCCTTCGTTCGTGTCACCCGCCCTGCGGACTCCTTCTCTACCTCACTGCGCCATCCACCCAGCATCATCGGCTGCGGGGATGGTTGGTGTGCCGGGGCCGGAAGACCGCGCGCTCGCCATCCTCGCAGATCAGGTCGATATGGCGCTCGGCGTAGTTAGGCAGAGAAAGGGGGTCGCAAGGCCGGGACACGAACAGCACCAGTGCCACGTCGGCATGATCCCGTACAAACGCTGGCGTGTGGACGAACCCAGGTACCCCGGCGGCCTGCTCCCGTGCACACAGCGGCGTGTTGGTAGTCCCGAGTACCCCTTGCAGCGTCAGCCGTAATCGATGCGCGGGTCGATGTAGGCGTACAACACATCCACCGCCACATTGATCAGCACAAACACCACCAGAATAAACAGGATGCAGCCCTGGATCAACGGGTAGTCGCGGGTGCTGATGGCCTGGATCAGCAAGCGACCCAGGCCAGGGTAAGTGAACACGGCTTCCGTCACCACGGCGCCACCGATAAAGGTCGCCATCATCAGGCCGACGATGGTCACAAAGGGCAACAGGGCGTTGCGCATCACGTGGCGGCCAATCACATCGCGTTCGGGCAGGCCCTTGGACCGTGCGGTGCGCACATAGTCGGCCTTGAGTTCCCCCAGAAGCGACGCGCGCAGAAAACGCGCAAAGATACCCGACACGTAAGTACCCAGCGTCAATGCGGGCAGGAAGATATTGCGCAAAGCCTGAAGCGGCGACTCCCAAACAGAAATGTAGGCCGACGCCGAGGGAAGCCAGCGAAGCTCTACCGCAAACACCAGGATCAACAGAATGCCAAACCAGAACGTCGGCACTCCCAACGCCAGCGCGCTCCAGCCGCTGAGTACCCGGTCGATCCAGGAGCCTGGTCGCAGCGCGCTGATCACCGCCACCGGAACCCCGAGCAGCAAACCCACCAAGGTAGCGGCCAGGCCAAGCTGGACCGTCGCCGGGATACGCTGGGCTATCAGGTTGATGACCGGTTCGCGGTTCTGGATCGACAGGCCGAAATCGCCGGTGATGGCGCTGGTGAGCCAGGTCCAGTACTGCAGGTACACCGGGCGGTCCAGCCCGAGTCTGACAATCGCCGCCTGCACCTGTTCAGGCGTGGCGTTTTCACCCACCATGGCTGCCACCGGGCTGCCAGGCACTGCGTAGATCATGGCCCAGATACCGGTGGATGCGATCAGCAGTACCGGCAGCAATTGCAACAGGCGGCGCAGGATGAAACTGATCATGGTGCGCGCACCGGGCTATCGGTAATCTCGTGCCGGTCTTCCAGTACCCTGGCCAGCGTACGGCCCAGTGTGTCCAGCGAAAGAATGGTAAACGTAAGTACCAGACCGGGGAACACCGCGTAGGTCGGGGAGTCGTGCAAAAAAGATTTGCCGGTGCGCAGCATCTCGCCCCAGCTCGGTGTTGGCGGCGGGATACCCACGCCCAGAAATGCCAACGAAGCCTCGATCAGGATCGCCACTGACGAAAGAATCACCACCTGCACCAGGATCGGGCTCCACGAGTTAGGCAGCACTGTGCGGAACATGTTGTACGACGACGAGCCGCCCAGCGCTTCCACCGCCGTGACGAAGTCGCGCTTGCGCAGCGACAGCACCTGGGCACGTGTGATGCGGGCAAAAGTGGGTATGCCGGTAATGCCGACTGCCACCAACGCGGCCATCTGGCTGCGCCCGAGCACAGCGATCAGGGCCATGGCAAACAGGATGCCTGGCAGCGACAGCAACACATCTACAAAACGCATCAGCAAGGTGTCGCGCCAGCCACCGAAGAAACCGGCTACCAGGCCGATCGGCACACCGAAGGTTGCCGCAATCGTGACGGCACCGGCGGCAGTAAGCAGCGAGGTGCGGGCACCATACACGACACGGGCAAGCAGGTCGCGCCCGAGCTCGTCGGTACCGAACCAATGCACACTGGACGGCGCCTTCAGCATGTTTGCATAGTCTTGCGTCAAGGCGTCGAATGGCAAAATCCATCGCGCCAGCGACGTGGCGGCAAGCAGCGCCAGCAAGAACAACATGCTTAGGGCCGCGCCCTTGTGGCCCAACACCCGGGCCACCACTTCGCGGGTGCGTCGCAACCGGGCGGTCATACGGTAGCCTTCGTGCTGCGCACTGCGGTGCTATGAGCCTTGGGAGCGGCCCGGCGGCTCATGCCAGCGGCCCCGCGTGGTGGCACGCCACGTGTGTGGGCAAGCCGGGGTACGCCACATACGCTGGGGCAGTCTGTTTGCACAC
Source organism: Betaproteobacteria bacterium (assembly GCA_031412185.1). Taxonomy (GTDB): domain Bacteria; phylum Pseudomonadota; class Gammaproteobacteria; order Burkholderiales; family Burkholderiaceae_C; genus CAISIP01. The sequence goes on from JANOCN010000900.1 coordinate 2,287, forward strand.
GTCGCTGGCCTTGAAACATCGCGGGTGGAAATGGCAACCAGTCGGCGGAAACGCGGGGTTGGGAATGTCGCCTTCCAGAATGATGCGCCTGCGCTTTGCGCGCAGGCTGGGGTCGGGCACCGGCACCGCCGACATCAGCGACTGGGTGTAGGGGTGCGTCGGAGTTTCATAAAGCGCCGCCTTGGCGCTTTCTTCGACGATACGGCCCAGGTACATCACCGCGACACGGTCCGAAATATGGCGCACCACCGACAGGTCGTGCGCAATGAAAAGGTAGGCCAGCGACAACTCGCGCTGCAGATCCTGCAACAAGTTGATCACCTGGGCCTGGATCGACACGTCGAGCGCAGCCACCGGTTCATCCAGGATCAGCAGCCGCGGTTTCAGCGCAAGGGCACGGGCAATACCGATGCGCTGGCGCTGCCCGCCTGAGAACTCCTGCGGGTAACGGTTCACCATGGAGCTGGAAAGACCCACCAGGTCGAACAGCTGCGCGACCCACTTCGCACCGCCCAATTCGTCGTACAGGCCGTGGATGCGCAGTGGTTCGGCCACGATGGCACCTACCGTGAGCACCGGATTCAAGGACGAATACGGGTCCTGGAAGATGTACTGCATGTTGCGGCGAACCAAGCGCATGCGCTCGCGCGGTAAGTTGGTGATGTCCTGCCCGTCAAACACCACACGCCCCCCTGATTTTTCCAGCAAACCCATGATGGCGCGCCCGGTGGTTGTCTTGCCGCAACCCGACTCCCCTACCAGGCCGACGGTTTCACCAGCGTGCACGGTCAAGCTGACTCCGTCTACAGCGCGCACCCAGCCAGTACGCCGACGCAGCAAACCCGACCTGATCGGGTAATACACCTGCAATTGCTCGACTACCAGCAACGCCTGCCCTGCAGCCACCTTGGCGGCTTGCGCCGCGACCGGCAGCGCCGGACTGCGGGGTGCAGTGTCAGCCAGCAACTGGGCTACTTCATCCGGGAAATGGCAGGCGCTGGTATGGTTCTGTCCGACGCTGCGCAGTACGGGATCCTGCGCCGCGCACACTGGGCGACTGCGCCCGATGGCACAACGCGGATGGAAGCTACAGCCGGTCGGCAACTGCGCGGGCGCCGGCGGCTGACCGATGATCGGCACCAGGCGCGTGTCTACCGTATCCATGCGCGGAATACTGCGCAGCAAACCCACTGTGTATGGATGGCGCGGGTGCTTGAATATCTCGTCGACCAGGCCCGACTCGACGATGCGACCGCCATACATCACAGCGACCTTGTGGGCCACCTCGGCAACTACGCCCAGGTCATGCGTTATCAGGATAACCGCTGCGCCGGTGTCAGCCTGGCGCCTTGCCAATACCGCCAGTACCTGTGCCTGCACGGTGACGTCCAGCGCAGTGGTGGGTTCGTCGGCAATGATCAGTTTAGGATGCCCGGACATGGCCATGGCGATCACCGCACGTTGGCGCATACCGCCGGAGAACTGGTGCGGGAACTGCGTGGCACGGCCCTGTGGGTCAGAGATATCCACTTCGCGCAGCAACTCGACCGCGCGTTGCCCGGCTTGGGCTGCCGCTACTTTTCCGTGTGCTACCTGCCCCTCGATCACCTGCCGGCCCACCGGCAGGACCGGATTGAGTGTGGTGGTCGGATCCTGAAAGACCATGCCTACATCGCGTCCGCGCATCTGGCGCAGCGACTCCGCATCGAGGCCGATCACTTCCAGCCCTTCCAGCTGGATCGAGCCGCTAACCTGTGCCGACGGTGGAAGCAGTCCGCTGATGGCCAACGAAGCGACGCTTTTGCCGGAGCCCGACTCGCCCACGATACCCAGAACCTCGTTGGCCGCGACATCCAGATCGATGCCACGGACTGCCGGCACTGGTCGGCCAGTGCCGGTGAAAGTGACCGTCAGTCCACGGACACGCAGTGTCAACGGAATCCGATCGTACGGAACACTGGCATGTTGTCGATTTCGCGGTTGATGCCACCGACGTTTTTCGCGGCTACGATCAGGCCGATGTCAAACGTGTTGGTGGGGATGGCGAAAGCAGATTCGACCAACACCTTGTTAAGGTTGTCGTAGGCCGCCTTCACTTCTGCCCCACTACCGAAGGTTTTGTTAACGCGGTCAATGGCTGCCACGTAGGCCGGGTGGGGATGGGGGTCCCCCAGAACCGGATTTTTTGCCGTGCGGTAGATGCTGTTGGTAGCCACACGGGTGGGGAACTTCTGGATATTGCCGATGCCGGCAAAAACAGCCGAGAACTTTCCGGCCAGCAATGCTGTTGTCCATTCTGAAGTTCCCATGACTTCCAGTTCAATGGTGACTCCAACCTTCGCCAAGGTGCTTTGCAATACCTGACTGATGGCAACCACCGACTGGTCGCCACCGTTTACCAGCAATTTCCAGCCATTCATTTCTGCCTGTGACAGGCCAGACTCCTTCAATAGCGCTCGCCCCTTCTCCACATCAAACGCATACTTTGTATCGTAGGACTTGTCGGCGGCCGGGCTCGCTGGCACCCAGGGCAAGGCAGTGACTTCGCCCAGACCGGCATACCCCACCTGCAGAATCGCACGGCGGTCGACCAGGTAGTTGAACGCCTGGCGGAACTTTTCGTTTTTGAACGGCCCTTGTGTCGAGTTGATCCGCAGCACCTGCACCAGCGGGCCGGGTCCCTGCACGAGCTGGTAGCCTGCATTACGCAGGCGGATCGCAGAACGCGAGTCTCCGCCATAAATCATGTCGACCGCGCCCGATTCGAGCGCCGCGCTTGCGGAATCGTTATCGCTGAAGAATGTCAGGACCACTTCGCTCAGCAAAGGCTTCTCGGCGCGCCAATATCTGGGATTGACCACCATACGCACACGCTGACCGAGCACCCGTTCGGCCAGCATGAATGGCCCGGTACCGGCCGGTTTGGTCTCCACCGTTTCAATGCCTGCAGGGTCAATGGGCGAGATGAACTGCAACAGGTCGGTAATTTGTTTGTCTGGCACCGGGCCGGTGAAATTGAGCCGGATCGTGAACGGGTCGACTACGGTCCAGTCCTTCACGACTGCCATCGTCGCGAAAAGGTTCTTGCCCAGTTTGGGATCTGCGGCCTTCTTCAGGGTGGCCGAGACCGCCTCTGCGTTCATCGGCGCACCGCTGTGGAACGTTACGTCGCGGCGCAGCGTCAAGGTTACCGAGTTGTTGCCGGCACCGACGACCCAGGCCGACGCCAGGCTGGGTATGGCCTGCCCTTCGGGCGTGTATTCGATCAAGCTGTCGTACAGACTCTTGATGAGCGGAAAGTTTTGCCCTGAAAACTGTGCCGGATCGAAGTTCACGACATCGGCCAGGATCGCCACCCGCAGACGGCCACCCTTGAGGGCCTGCGCTTGCGCCGGCAACGGGGCGACCAGCGCAGTAGCGGCGACCGCCAGCGATGCGGCCAGAACAGTACGGCGGGTTATGGTTGACATGGTGAAGGTTCCTCTTGAAGTAATGGATATCTACGCATTGGCATGATCACCCTGCGACGCGCCAGTCGTCAATAGGGTCTAACGGGTATGTCGGCCGCGGAATACGTTTCCACGGCAGGCCGAGCACATCCGACTGGCCCGGGCCCCGGGTGTCCACCCGGATCACCTGTGATGTGATGGGTGCAAAGTACTGGAAGTTGGACGCGGTCTTGAGCACCGCTATCTTGTAGTCTGTCGGCTCGATGCCGAAGGCCCGGTACACGTCGGGCAGATTGCCGGCTACGCCCCGCAGTTCGCTCACCAGCAGGGTCACCGGGCCGACTTCAAACACGACCACACGTCCCATATCGATTTCGTCCTGGTAGTGCTGGGCCAGCCTGACCAGGCCGCTGCCGATACGGCGCACCGTACCAGTCACCTCGATTGGCTGGAAGAACCCGGTATTGGCATGGCCGCCCACCGGCAGAGTAACCACCGCCCCCTCTCCCGCCGCTACCAGACGCGCTACGGTCTCCGGCTCCACCAGCGGCATGATCACCTTGCTCTGGATTCCGAGGCGCAGAATGGCTTCGAGAATCAGGTTGCTGTCACCCACCGCACCACCGAACACGGTGTCGCCGGTATCGCTGAGCACCACCACACCGGCGGCGGCCGCGTCAGCCATGCGTACTGCCGTGTCGATGGATACCGCGTCCTTCTTCTGGAAATCGTCGCGCATCGACCAGGCCAGATCGGCCAACTCATCGGCCAGCCGTTCGGCCAGCGCCTGGTCGTTGTTGGTCACCACAACGGCTGCCCAACCGGCTTCTGCCACATCGAGCCAGGGCTGCATGGGGTAGTTCGACGCCTGCAACACACGCGGGTCGGCCTCCATCGCACGCGAGCGGTCGAACCATGTTTTCATTGGGCCGCTGGCGGTAAGGAACTGCTCCTGGTGCGATAACAAACGCACCTTGCGCCAAGCCATGGTCGGTTTTACAGCTCCCTGCAGGATCTGGATCAGGAGCCGGGTGCCGATCAGGCCGGTGTCGAATGGGTCATGCGGCTGGGTCCGGTGGCCGACGATGGCAGTACTCAGATCGACCATCTTCTGCGTCACATTGGCGTGGTGGTCCAACCCCAGCACAATCGGAATATCGTGGCCCAGCACAGCGCGGCAGGCTTCCAGCTGGGCGCCCTCCACATCGTCGATGCCATCCGCGGAGCAGGCCCCGTGCAATTGCAGGGCGAGGCCATCAATCGGCCCCGCCGCCACCAGGCCAGTGCGGATCTTGCGGTCGAAAAAATCGTACGCCTCCCAGTCGAGCCGCCCGCCCGCTGCCGCCCAGGCACGTATCACCGGAACCGTTTCAATCGCCAGCCCGGACTCCCGGACCGCCTGCATGTGGCCGCCGATCTGGCCCAGCCCACCGAGTTTGCTGAGCACGACGTCGCCTTCAAAGACACCGAACGAATGAAAGTCGCGCAGTGTTGTAGCGACCGGGTTGAAGTCGTTGGTCTCCTGGCCTATGTGAATCAGCGCAATCCGCATCGGGACACTCCTTGATTTCCATCATAGTCATAGCATTCGGCGTGCCAGTGTGAGCGACGTTTCATGGAACGAAACAACGCGCTGCGGGCGATTGAGCCGAGTCTGCTACGCCACATGTCAAAGAATTCCGAAACGTTTGAACACCGAGGCCAGCGGCTCCCCTTTGCGCAAGGCGTCGCGGGTGTGGTTCTCGCCGGTTACCT
>JANOCN010000901.1:0-2975 GCA_031412185.1 Betaproteobacteria bacterium
CGCGTACCGGTCTATCAACGAATCTTTTTCAATCGGTCCGATAGCACGCCCCCGACTTGCCCGCAGAACCAGGGCGCGCCATGGGCCCGCCCGGCGAAAGTCACTCCTCCTTGGGGCAGGGCCAGGACGATGCAGGTTTGAGCCCTTTGGGCAGCTTGGTCAGGCTGTTGCCGCAGGCACTGTCAAGCTGCGACTGGGACAAATCCAGCACGGCTGACAGGTCAACTCCTTCCAGACGCGTGAGGAACATACGCGCCTGCACAAACTTTGCTCCGCCCAGACTGGCCCTGGTGAGGATCGCGCGGTCCAGGTCAGCACCGCTCAGATTTGCGCCTGCCAGCACCGCGCCACTGAGCACAGCACGTTGCAACTCGGCCTTGCCCAGGTTGGCGTTCGATAAGTTGGCCGAGGTGAAATTGGATCGCATCAACTCTGCCTTGGTCAGGTCTGCACCGGCCAGCTTGGCCTCGCTGAAATTGGCGCGGTAGGCGATCAGTCGGACCAGTTTGGCACGCTCCAGGTCGGCACCGCTAAAGCGCACCCGCTCAACACTGGCGCGCGTCAGGTCGGCCCCAGATAGATTGGCCTGCGCCAAGTCACTGCCATTGAGGGTGGCGCCGCCGAGCCGCGCACCCTGGAGTTGCGCCTTGCGCAGAATCAGCCGGTTTTTTTCGCAACCGCTCCAATCCACGCCAGCGGCGGGTGCATCGTTGCATGCAGCGAGCACCGCAGCTGGCAGCAGGAACAACCCACAGAGCAAGACTACCAATGAACGACCACGCACAGCGCGAACAGTCAACCGTAAGTTGGAGAGGTACATGCAGACCATCTTACCTGCCGGTGGATCGTAGTGGGGGGCGATTCGGCGAACAAAGCGGCCTGGGACGCTGAGACATCGGTGCGCCAGACCAGCAATCGGTAATCCCTGCGTCAGGCGCTCTTGCGCAAGAAGCTAGCCAGACCCGCCGCCGCCTGCGTACGCACCTTGTTACGCAACATCGGCGTCCACCCGAGCAGCGTACCTGGCAAGCCCAGCGCCTGGCGCGACCAGAGCCAGAAATCAAAAGTGTCGCGGTGGGTGGCGATGAGCCCGTCCGTGAAGCTGAACCTGGCGTCGATAACGTTGTGCACCAGCCGCCCGGTGCTGAAACGGTAGTACGCCTCCCAGTGGGCGCGCCCGGACGTGTCATCCGCTGAGATACCGCTCACCTCCAGCTTCCAGGCGTCGCGCCCCTTGTCGCGCGTGGCATCACACAACATGCGCCACATGCCACCCACCTGCGCGCGACCCTGTAGTTTGAAGACCGGGTCTTCAAATTGGGCGTCGCTGGCGTAACACGCCTGCATGGCGTCGCCGTCGAGAACCGCGAACGCAGCGTAAAAGCGGTCGATCAGTGCGGCATGGTCGGTGGCGGTCATACGGGTGTCCTATGGAGAGATCGACACAACCAGTCTAAAGGGATTCGGGCCTGCACACTGCGGGTATTTCCGGGCGTGGAGCGGCAAACAACGCGGATAAACTGGTTCGCACCACGGGCTCATCGCAAACACGGGGTGCGGCGTCGGCTCGCTGGCACTGTTCTTGCGTCGCCCCCTTGCCTTTGGTGCCGCTCTTCGTTATTCACCTTCCATGGACTTCTTTATGCAGAAACGAATTCTTTTCAAGCTGGCGTCGGTTGTGGCCTTTGCAGCGACCCTGGGTGTTGCCCAGGCCCAAACCACTCCCATCAAGTTCCAGCTCGACTGGCGTTTTGAAGGCCCCGCATCCCTGTTTCTGGTGCCGGTTGCCAAAGGTTATTTCAAGGACGCCAAACTCGACGTGGTGGTGGACGCAGGCAACGGCTCCGGCGGCACCGTCACCCGTGTCGCGTCGGGCACCTACGACATCGGCTTCGCCGACATGGCCGCGCTGATGGAGTTCCACGCCAACAACCCCGACGCGCCCAACAAGCCGGTGGCCATCATGATGGTCTACAACAATACGCCGGCCTCGGTGATGGCGCTCAAGAAAAGCGGCATCAAGACCCCGGCCGACCTGAACGGACGGAAACTCGGGGCACCGGTATTCGACGCCGGGCGGCGCGCCTTCCCGATTTTTGCCAAGGCAAACAACGTGGGCACGGTGCAGTGGACAGCGATGGACCCGCCGCTGCGCGAAACCATGCTGGTGCGTGGAGACGTCGAAGCCATCACCGGATTTACCTTTACCTCGCTGCTCAATCTGGAGGCGCGGGGCGTCAAGGCCGAAGATGTGGTGGTGCTGGCCTACCCCGACTACGGCGTGAAGTTGTACGGCAACGCCATCATCGCGTCACCCAAGATCCTCAAGGAGAACCCGGCCGCCGTGAAGGCCTTCCTGAGCGCGTTTGCCAAGGGCGTGAAAGCCGTGATCAGCGACCAGGCCGGCGCCATTGAGACTGTCAAGGCGCGCGACGGTATCATCAACGTGCCGCTGGAGCAGCGCCGCCTGAAGCTGGCCATCGATACGGTCATCAACAGCCCAGACGCCCACACCGAAGGTTTTGGCCAGATCAACCCCGGTCGTATGGCGCTGATGGCGTCGCAGGTGTCCGACGCATTTGCCACCAAGACACGCGTCAACCCCAGTGCAGTGTGGGATGGCTCCTTCCTGCCCACCAAGGCCGAACTGAACGTCTTGCCAGTCCTCAAGAAATAATGCCGGCGGCACCTGCGGGCCACTTCGTCGATTTTCGCGACGTCTGGCTCGCCTACAACGAAGAGTTGCTGGCACAAAAGCACTTTGCCGTCGAGGCGATCAACCTGCAGGTGCAGGAAGGCGCATTTATCGCCATCGTCGGGCCCTCGGGCTGTGGCAAGTCCACCTTCATGAAGCTGACCACCGGGCTGCGTATGCCCTCCATCGGCAGCATCCGTATCGGCGGACAGCCGGTGACCGGCCCGCTCAAGATCTCCGGCATGGCGTTCCAGGCACCTTCGCTGCTGCCCTGGCGTAC
>JANOCN010000902.1:0-2486 GCA_031412185.1 Betaproteobacteria bacterium
GGCCCGCAATGCCAGGAATGTCGGATCGAAATTGGCCATATAGGCCTTCAACACGTCTGGCGTATCGCGCTCCGGGTCTACCGTCACGAAAAGTCCTTGCAGCCGCGCGCCATCCGCGCCGAGCGCTTTTTTGACTTCTGCCAACTCTGCCATCGAGGTCGGGCACACGTCTGGGCACTGGGTGTAGCCAAAAAACAGCACCACGATCTTGCCTGCAAAGTCCTTGATGCCACGTGTTTTCCCGTTGTGGTCTACCAGCGAAAAGTCGCGCGCATACTCGGCCCCGGTCACGTCGATGGCAACAAACGATGGCTTTTTGTCGAAACACGCAGACAGGACACCTGCGGCAGCCAAAGAAGCGGCCGATGACGCGAGATGTCGAAGACTGGTACGTCGATTCATGGTTACGGGCGGTTTGCCCTCCAAGCGGGCCTCAAAACAGATAGTGGTCGGCTAGCAATGCAGCGAATAACAGGCTCAAGTGCCACAAGGAAAAGCGGAAAGTGCGTCTTGCAAGCGCATCCGAGTAGTCGCGCCAGAGCCAGAATGCATAAAGACAAAATCCGGCACTCAGCACAACCGCAGCAAACAGGTACAGCCAGGAGCTCATGCCGTAGACAAATGGCAGCAGGCAGGCCGCAAAAAGAACCCAGGTGTAAAGCAATATCTGCAGTCGCGTGAATTCACTGCCGTGGGTAACGGGCAACATCGGCAGGCCGGACTTGCGGTAGTCTTCCACGCGGTACAGCGCCAGCGCCCAGAAGTGCGGCGGTGTCCACAAGAAAATGATCAAGAACAGTATCAGCGCCTCGGGTCCGATGTCGCCTGTCATGGCGGCCCAGCCCAGCACCGGAGGCATCGCACCGGAAGCACCACCAATCACTATGTTCTGCGGCGTCAGCGGTTTCAGAATGACGGTGTAGACCACCGCATAACCAACAAAAGTGGCAAAGGTCAGCCACATGGTGAGAGGATTGACCCACAGGTACAACACTGCCGAGCCTGCCAGCCCCAGAACAGCGGAGAACAGCAGCGTCTGCTTGTTGCCAAGCTCGCCCCTGGCAGTTGGTCGCCAGGCGGTGCGTTTCATCCTGGCATCAATGCCTTGCTCGACGATGCAGTTGAAGGCTGCCGCGGCTCCCGCAACGAGCCAGATACCCAGGCTGGCGATGGCGGCCAACCGGATCTCCGCCATTGACGGGACTCCTGGCACCGCCAGCACCATACCGATCAAAGCGCAAAACAGGATCAGCTGGACCACCCGGGGTTTGGTCAGCGCGTAGAACTGCCGCAACACCGCCACGCCCGACGGTACCGCAAGATCGGTCGAGTTGACGCTCACCGGTAGCCCTTGCGTGCGTGAGCAGCCTGCCCAGCCAGCGGGTGCTGCAAACGCGGCGCTGCGTTAGCTGCCGCGACTGCAGTGGCTATATTTGCAGGGCTTCCCGCCCGGCTTGCCGCGACAGCCCACGCCAACACAGTCACCAAAGCAGCGGCACCACCACTGTGCATCAGTGCAGCGGCCAAGGGCCAGCCCAACACCACGTTACCCAGGCCACTTGCCAGTTGCAACAGCGACAAAGCGATGATCCAGCGCGAGAGCCGTTGCAAAGCCGCCACTTTGCCGAGACGCCAGGCCAACACGCCAAGCGCCAGCAACACAACGGCTGCCATCGCGCGGTGTACAAAATGGATGGCTGTCAGCGCAGCAAACGTGATGTGGTCACCATCCGGCGTCATTCCGAGTTCGCGCCAGATCTGGAAGCCCTGGCCGAAATTCATGTCGGGCCACCAGCTGTTCTGGCACATCGGGAAATCGGAGCATGCCAGCACGGCGTAATTGGTGCTGACCCAGCCGCCCAGTGCTACCTGCAAACCAAGCAGCACGCAGGTGCCGAAGAGCGTTCTGCGAGTCACACGGTCAATCACCACACGCGGGCTCCCATCACGCAGGCGCGCCAGCCGCTCGGCTTGCACGGTCAGCAGCACCAATAACATCAGGCCACCCAGAAGATGCAGGGTCACAATGGCTGGGAAGAGTTTCATGGTCACGGTCAGGGCACCGAACGCACCTTGCACACAGACCCAGAACAGCGTGAAGGTCGGCCACCAACCACCAGTGTCCCTCGCAGCCTGAACCCCGCGCCCACGACGCACCCAACTTACCGCCGCCAGCACAAGAATCAGTCCGCCCACACCGGTCGCCATGTAGCGATGCACCATCTCCACCCAGGCCTTGCCATGGGTTACCGGACCGGTGGGCAAAACCGTCTGCGCAGCGGTTATTTCTGCCTGTGCCCCCACCGGGCTGGCGCTGCCATAACAGCCCGGCCAGTCCGGGCAACCGAGCCCGGAATCGCTCAGGCGTGTGAATGACCCAAACAGCACCAGATCAAATGTGAGGAACAGCGTCAGCACCGTCAGGGTACGCAACCAGTCTTCACCGGGCTGGTCGCGCTGCCGCCACCACACCCATGCCAGCGCTA
>JANOCN010000903.1:0-5734 GCA_031412185.1 Betaproteobacteria bacterium
CAGGCCATGCAGCGCCTGGGCCTGGGTTATGAGGCGCTGGCGGAACTGAACCCGCGCCTGATCTACGCCGGCATGTTCGGCTTTTCCCAACGTGGCCGCTACGCCGCCAGCGCCGCGTTCGATGACCTGATTCAGGCCGCCTGCGCCTTGCCACAGGCCATGGCCCAATCGAGCGGCGACATACCGCGTTACCTGCCGATCACGATCGCCGACCGCTCGGTGGGCCTGTATGCGTTCGGCGTCATTGCCGCAGCGTTGGTTGGCCGCGAACGCAGTGGGCGTGGCCAGCGGGTGGACATACCGATGTTCGAAACCATGGTGCCACAGGTGCTGGGCGACCATCTGTACGGCCAGACCTTTGTTCCGGCGCAAGGCGATTTTGGCTACCCACGCCTGCTGTCGCCCGAGCGCAGACCCTACCAGACGCTCGACGGCCATGTGTGTTGCCTGATCTACACCGACGCGCAGTGGCGCGCCTTCCTGGGCGCCATTGGCCAGCCGACGCTGTTTGACACGGATGGGCGCTTCGCCAGCATTGCCGCCCGAACCCAGAACATCACGGCCTTGTATGGCATGGTGTCTGACGAAATCGCGCAGCGCAGCACGGCGCAGTTGCAGGACTTGCTGCAGAACACCGATATTCCGGTTTTCCCCATGCATACCTTCGACTCGTTGCTGCAGGACCCGCACCTGGCTGACATCGGCTTCTTCGGCACCATGGACCACCCCGCCCTGGGCACCATCCGCCAGATGGCGGTGCCAAGCGAGTGGTCGGACACGCCGCCGGGTGCCGCAAGCGCGCCGCCGCGCCTGGGCCAACACAGCCGCGAAGTGCTGCGCGAAGCGGGTTATGACGAACCGCGCATAGACCTGCTGGTAGCTAGCGGCGCGGTGTTCGAATAGGTGATCGCACCCCGTTGACCAGTTACTGCGTCCGCAAACCCAATCTGAAACCCAAAAGGACTCTCATGCCCCAGGAAATCCCCGCCGAGTTGCTCGAAGAGCGGCGCGGCCCCGTGTTGTGGCTCACGATCAACCGCGAGGACAAACGCAACTCCCTGAGCGCCGATGTGCTGGCGGGGATGGGGGAAGCACTTGCGCGCGCCAACCGCGACCGTGATGTTCGCGCCGTCGTGATTACCGGGACGGGCACCCGTGCTTTTTGCGCCGGGGCCGACCTGCAGAGCGGCAAGTCGTTCAAGTTCGACTATTCCGAGCCTTATGTGGGCTTTGCAAACTTGTTTCGCCAGGCCCGGCAATCGGTGGTGCCACTGATCGCCCGGGTCAACGGTGCCTGTATGGCCGGGGGTATGGGCATTATGGGCATGTGCGACCTGGCGGTGTCGAGCCCGCAGGCCATCTTCGGGTTGCCGGAAGTCAAAGTCGGGATTTTTCCGGCGCAGGTTCTGAGTGTCATCGGCAATTTGCTGCCACGCCGCGTGCTGGCGGAAATGTGCCTCACCGGCGAGCCACTTAGCGCCGCGCAGGCGCTCGAGTGCGGACTCATCAACCACATCAGCGAAGATGTGGACGCCGGGGTCGAATGGCTGCTCGGCCGCATGCTGGACAAGTCACCCGCCGCCATCCGCCGGGGCCTGTACACCATGAAAAAGATTGAGGCCATGGCCTTCGAGGAATCGATGGCGTTTACCGAGAGCCAGATCGGCCTGTTTGCGTTGACCGACGACGCCGCCGAAGGGCAGCTGGCGTTCCGCGAAAAGCGCAAACCGGTATGGACCGGAAAGTAACAACTTGCCCTGGAAGTTGCCGCAAGCGCACAAGGAGACCGACGTGACGACAGACGGCAAACGCGGCGGCAAAGTGGTGAAGATCGGCGGTGCCTCAGGTTTCTGGGGCGACAGCAGCGTGGGTGCACCACAACTGGTGGCGAGCGGGCAGATCGACTACCTGGTGTTTGATTATCTGGCTGAGTTGACCATGTCGATACTGGCTGGCGCCCGGCTCAAGAAACCGGAGCTTGGGTATGCCACTGATTTCGTGGCCGTTGCCATGAAAGCCGTGTTGCGCGACGTCGTGGCCAAAGGCATTCGTGTGGTCAGCAATGCCGGCGGCGTCAACCCGCAAGCTTGCGCGGTGGCCTTGGCGGCACTGGCGGCGGAGCAGGGCGTCACCCTCAAAATAGCCGTGGTGAGCGGCGACGACGTGATGCCACAGCTTTCAGCACTGCGCGACGCCGACCCGCCGGTGCGCGAGATGCAGAGTGGCGCGGCGCTGCCCCAACAGGTGCTGACAGCCAATGCTTACCTGGGCGCCTTACCCATCAAGGTGGCGTTGGACGCCGGTGCAGACGTGGTTATAACGGGGCGTTGTGTGGACTCGGCCGTGACGCTGGGTGTGTTGATGCACGAATTTGGCTGGGCGAGCGACAACTACGACCTGCTCGCGGCCGGCAGCCTGGCTGGCCACATCCTCGAATGCGGCTGCCAGGCCACGGGTGGCCTGTTTACCGACTGGGACACCGTGCCCGACTGGGCCAATATAGGCTACCCGATTGTGGAATGCCAGGCGGACGGCAGCTTCGTCAGCACCAAACCCGCAGGTACTGGCGGCAAAGTCACACCCGCGGTAATTGCGGAACAGATGCTGTACGAAATCGGCGATCCGGCGCACTACTTACTGCCTGACGTGGTGTGCGACTTCACGCAGGTCACGCTGCGGGCGGTGGGCGAACACCGGGTTGTCGTGTGCGGCGCACGCGGACATCCGCCCACCGACAGCTACAAGGTGTGCGCCACCCACATGGATGGCTTCAAGACCTCGGCCCAACTCACCATTGTGGGTCTGGACGCGGTGGCCAAAGCGCGTCGCACTGGCGCGGCTATCCTGGAGCGCACTTCTGCATTGCTGGCAAAAGCGGGGCTGGCACCTTATACCGCAGCCAACATCGAGGTACTGGGCGCTGAATCCTGTTACGGCCCGCATGCACGCGCCACGCAAACGCGTGAAGTCGTGCTGCGCGTGACGGCTACCCATGCGCGCAAGGAAGCGCTGGACTTGCTGGCGCGCGAGGTGGCTCCCGCGGGCACGTCCTGGTCGCCTGGCACTACCGGAGCGGGCGGCGGGCGCGCGTCGGCTTCGCCTTCGATCCGGCAATATGGCTTTCTGCTGGCCAAGTCGCGGCTCACGCCCCTGGTCACTATCGGCGACACATCGGTACCTGTCATGCAACCCCCAGGCCAGGCTGCATCGGCAATTGCGGCAGTACCCAGCGCCACGGGAGCAGAACCAAGCGGCGTCGAAGCTGCCGCCACCGGTGAGCTGCTGGAAGTGCCACTGGTCCGCCTGGCCTGGGCGCGCAGCGGTGACAAGGGCGATATCTCCAACATCGGAGTGATCGCCCGTGACCCGCGCTGGTTGCCCTTGCTGCGCACCCAATTGACCGAGACCACGGTGGCCATCTATCTCGCGCACCTGGTCAAAGGCAAGGTCAAGCGGTTTGAGGTGCCGGGCATCTGCGCCTTCAACTTTGTCTGCGAGCAGGCCCTGGACGGCGGTGGTATGGCCTCGATGCGCAATGACGCGCTGGGCAAAGGCATGGCGCAGATCCTGCTGTCCATGCCGCTGCGGGTACCGGCTGTTTTGCTGGCGCTCGCCAACCCGGACTGACCGCACGATTGCGCACCAGCCACCGGCCAAACCAAGGAGACCCGCATGCAAAACCTCCACTCACCGGCTCGCCGCAAAGCCATGGCAACCGCAGCGACTGCCTTGCTGCTGGGCCTGCCCGGCGTCGCAAACGCGCAGGCCTACCCGAACAAGCCGATCCGCCTGGTGGTGGCGTTTGGTCCGGGCAGCGGCAATGACATCATCGCGCGCGAACTGGCGCGTTACATGGGCGAGGCCCTGGGCCAGAGCATTGTGGTGGAGAACCGCGCCGGTGGTGGTGGCTCGATTGGCACCGACGTGGTGGCCAAGGCGGCACCCGACGGCTACACCATTGGCCTGGGCACCAGTTCGCAACTGGTCATGAACGTAGGCCTGTACAAAACCCTTCCGTTTGATGTGGAACGCGACCTGCGCTCCATCGGCCTGGTGGCGCGCACGCCGCTGGTGCTGGTGGCCAGCAGCGCGATGCCCAGGACACTCAAGGAGCTGATTGCCCATGCCAGGTCGAACCCTGGCAAGGTAACGTACGGCTCGGGCGGCGCGGGCTCCATCAGCCACATCGTGGGCGAGGCGTTTGCCAAGGCTGCCGATGTTTCGCTGTTGCACGTCCCGTACAAAGGCAATGGGCCGGCACTGCAGGACCTGTCGGGTGGCCACGTCAACTTGCTGTTCGACGGTTTTATTTCGTCCGGCCCGATGGCTCAGCAGGGCAAGGCACAACTGCTGGCCGTGTCGGGTCAAAAACGAAGTCCGGTGGGGCCAAACGTGCCGACCTTCGCCGAGCAGGGTCTGGTCGGGTACGAAGCGACCACCTGGAACAACCTTTTTGCACCCGCCAAAACACCGCCGGACGTGATCGACAAACTCAATGCGGCGCTGAACAAGGCAATGGCCGTGCAGGCGGTGAAAGACCGCCTTGCCCAGGGTGCGTCGGAGCCTCTGGCTCCTTCCACGCCGGAGCAGGCCGATGCCTATGGTCAGGCGCAGCGCGCGCAGTGGGTGCCCTTCATCCGCGCCTTGCAGATCGATGTGAACTGAAAAAATTGGAGCGTGCGCAACGCTTGGTCAGGCCTATCATGGAGCCGTCGAAACCACAGGAGATACGCGATGCATGCGATTGCCAAACGTGCGCAGGCGCACAGCTTGAAACTCCGGCTGGGCGCTAAACGGTGGGCAGGCGGCCTGTTGGCGGCACTGGTTCTGGTCGCGCACGCGGCGGACCCCGTCACCACACCAACCGGGCCTGACGGACCCGCGCAAACGGCCCACCTGCCGGCCAAAGTACCGGCCCCGGTGGTGGTGCTTTTGTCGGGGCAGACCGGTCCGGCCAACTACCAGTTCTACGCTGCAGAGGTGGCGCGTTTGGGGTACTACGCGGTGCTGCTCGACGGTAAAGACATACTCACGCGCACCCAGGATGGGGCCGGTAATCTGAAGAAGGCGATACAGCGTGCGCAGGGCTCCCCAAATGCGGCTCCCGGCAAAGTGGGCGTAATTGCCTTCTCGCAAGGTGGCGGTGGCGCACTCGCCCACGCGGTGGTGTTGCCAGAAATGGTATCCATGGTGGTGGCCCACTACCCGGCCACCAACTGGATCCAGAACATGCCGGGAGCCGTGAAACGTTTCCAGGTGCCACTTCTGGTACTGACCGGCGAGCGCGACCGCTACAACAATTGCTGCCTGATCGACAGCATGCGCGCAATGGAAAGTGCCGCTAAAGACAATGCGCCAGGGTTTGAGCTGGTGGTCTATCCGCAGGCCGACCACGGGTTCAACCTGCCCAACGGACCCACCTTCCGTAAAGACGATGCGGCCGACGCCTGGCGACGCACCTCTGCCATGCTGGAGAAATATCTGCCCGTGCCCAAGTAGGGCACGGGCCAGACGCGGCCTTGCAGCCGCACTTGTCTTTATCGAACCCGGCGGCGGCTCATGGCCAGCCCGGCAAATGCCTTATTTAATCAGGCGCTCTTCCCCAACGTCCGTCCAAACAATGCAAACAGCCTTTCCCAGTGCCGCTCGGCAGCTTTCTGGTTGTAGATGCCAGCGCGTTGGGGAAACACAAATCCGTGCTCGGTACCCGGATACCACTCGATACGGTGTGGCG
>JANOCN010000904.1:0-5326 GCA_031412185.1 Betaproteobacteria bacterium
GTGTGCCACCGCAGTCCAGCGCCCGCGCATCGGCCACGCGTGCGTCGCCAGCCGCCCTGCCCCAGGTGGCAATCCAGGTGTTCCCGACCAACACCCTGGAGCCGTTGACTGCCAACCAGGCTGCGGCTTTGGCAGTTGCCCTGCTGACACCGCCGACCGACCTGTGGGAACGCATCCGCCGAGGCTACGGCATGCCCAACCTGGAAAGCGACCTGGTGCGCGACCGCGAACAGTGGTACGCCAGCCGTCCCGACTACATATTGCGCATGACCGAGCGCTCGCGCAAGTACCTGTTCCATATTGTCGAAGAGCTCGAGTTGCGCAACATGCCCACCGAGCTGGCTCTGTTGCCATTCATTGAGAGTGCGTTCAACCCGCAAGCGGTGTCCAGCGCCAAGGCGGCGGGTATGTGGCAGTTCATGCCGGCTACAGGCAAATACTTCGAGCTCAAACAAAACGCCTTCCGCGACGACCGCCGCGACGTACTGGCCTCGACCCGCGCTGCGCTGGATTATCTGCAAAAGCTGCATGGCATGTTTGGGGACTGGCACCTGGCTCTGGCAGCCTATAACTGGGGGGAAGGCAGCGTGGGGCGTGCCATCGCCAAAAACAAGCGGGCTAACCTGGGTACCAGTTATCTGGACTTGAATATGCCGGCCGAAACCCGGCTCTATGTGCCCAAGCTGCAGGCCGTAAAAAACATAGTGTCCGCCCCCGAGCGTTACAACTCAACCGTACCCGACATCGGGAACCACCCCTACTTCCAGTCTGTGACCATCACGCGCGACATTGACGTAGCCTTGGCAGCGCGACTGGCCCAGGTGCAACTGGAAGACTTCAAGGCGCTCAACCCGTCGGCCAGCCGACCGGTCATCCTGGCTTCGGGCACACCACAGATACTGCTCCCATGGGACAACGCGGCAATTTTTGTGACCAACTTGCAAACTTACACAGGGGCGCAGCTTGCCAGCTGGACTGCCTGGCAGGCAGCCTCCACCATGAAACCTGCCGACGTCGCCAGGAAGGTCGGTATGGGCGAATCCGATCTGCGCACACTCAACAATATCCCGCCAGGTGTGTTGATCAAGGCGGGGTCCACGCTGCTGGTACCCCGGTCTGCAGCGGTGCGCGAGGATGTGGCGGAACACGTTGCCGACAATGCCCACTTGTCACTGGCACCGCAGATGGTGGCGGTCCGCAGAACCGTGAAGGCCGGCAAAAACGAATCGGTCATGTCTCTGGCACGCCGCCACAAACTGGCTGCCAGCGACGTGGCCGAGTGGAACCGGGTCGCTGCCTCGGCCGCTTTCAAGGCCGGTCAGCAAGTCACGCTGTTTCTGCCGCAGCGCGCCAAGACTGCACCGATCGGCAGGGTGGCGAGTGCCAGCGCAAAGCAGCCGCGCCGCGTGAAAGGCAAATCAGTGCAGCTGGCGCGACGCTGAAGTAACGGCAAGACGCCGCTTTTCAGGCTTTGAATTTTTCTTTGGCGCGGCGCGAAAATTCGTTGGTAAACAGCCGCGCCAAATCGATCTTGTCTGCCTTGATGGACGTATCGACGCGGCCCACTGCCCGCAATGCCGAGCGCACACCATCGTCCGGGATGACCCCGTCAATGGAAATACCCTCTCGAATCTTGCCAAAAGCGCCCAAGTAGACGCCGCGGTCTCCATGCAAATAGCCATCCGGCACGACTTTAATGAGGTCGCTGGGACCTGCGGTTTGCAGCCATTTGAGGGCGTGCACTACCGCGTTGGTCAGGGCCTGCGTTGTCTGGGGGTGATTCTGCACATAACCGAGCGACGCATACAGGCATGCGGCCACCATCGGCCCGCCAAACACTTCCTGGGTGCCCTTTAGAGTCCGCGTGTCGGACACGATACGGACCTCGCCTTTTTGCTCCAGTATGCTCATTACCGGCTCGGTATGGCTCATCGCGTCAACCTGACCGGCGCGCAGGGCAAGAATTGCGGCAGCGGGCGACGCCATTGGGACAAAACTGACCTCAGCTGGCAGCACCCCGCCGCGCGCCAGCACCATGCTGGCCACCATATTGGCTGACGCTCCCGGCATCGGTACCCCGATCTTGCGGCCCCGCAGGTCGGAAATTTTCTTGTAACCCGGCATGGTCTTGGCCGAAACGCCAAAAGCGATCTGCGGCGCACGGCTCAGCAACACGAACGCCCGGTAGAACTGGCCGCGGGCCTGCAGGCTGATCAAGTCGTCAAACCCGCTGCCAACCACTTCATCGGACCCATCCTGCACTGCCTGCAGCGCGCGCAGACCTCCGCCAAAATCGTGCAGTTCTACCTCCAACCCCTCAGCCGCAAAGTAACCGAGCCGCTGTGCTACGGTAAGCGGCAGGAAATGAAAGGACGCACTTGAGCCGACAGCAATCGATACCCGAAGCTTCTCAGGCTTGGCCTGGGCCCGCACGCCGGTCGCAAGGGCTGCAACAGACAAACCGGCAGCCAATACCAATGACCGACGACTAATCGACAGACGACCCATCTGGTTTCCACCCCTTTTTTTTGTTGGTTCCTGTCCTCAAGACTACCAAAGCGCAGCGCAGCCTGCATCGGTAACATCCCGAGGGGGTTTTCACTTAGGGGTAATGCTCGCGCGCCAACGGCAGCGCGCGAAACCTGTTCGCAGGCGCGCTGGCCTATCGATAACCTGCGAACAGAATCGCGACATTCACCAGCAGCGCCAGGGTCCAGACCGCAGAGCGCGCCATCGCCTGACCACCGAGGTACAGCAATAGGTAGACCACGCGCAACACCACGAACAGAATCGCCAGCAAGTCCACGCTGGTCTGGTGCGCGCCCAACTGGTGGGCAATGACCACCGCCCCGATAAAGAACGGCAGCGCCTCGAAGGTGTTGGCTTGGGCGGCATTGGCGCGGGCGCGCCAACCGGTCTGGCGTGCCAGCCAGTCGCGCGGGTCCCGGTTGTCATACCCGCCCTCACGCCGTGGTTTCGAGAACATGCCGGATTTGGCGATGCCAGCGCAAACGATAGGCAGCAGCGCGGCAGCCAGCACGCACCAGTACGCCAGGGTGAAGGAGTTGAGCGTCATGGGTTGGTGAGCCTTGGTCAGAATGGGTACGTACGGTGCTGGCGTTGTGGGCTTAACGCCGGTCGACCAGCGCATGGGCAATCGTGCCCAAGTCTACATATTCGAGCTCGCTGCCAACTGGCACGCCTCTGGCCAGCCGCGTAATGCGCAGGCCGCGGCTGCGCAGCGCCTCACTGATGACATGGGCCGTGGCCTCGCCCTCGGCGGTAAAGTTGGTGGCCAGTATCACCTCCGCCACCACGGCGTCGCCAGCCCGGTCAAACAGGCTTTTGAGGCCGATATCTTTTGGGCCAATGCCGTCGAGTGGGCTGAGTTTGCCCATCAGCACGAAATAAAGTCCTTTATAGGCACCGGTGCGCTCCACGGCCGACTGGTCGGCTGGCGTTTCGACAACGCAAAGCTTGGACGCGTCGCGTCGCGGATCCAGGCAGGTGGCGCAAACCTCGGCCTCGGTGAAGGTGTGGCACCGTGCACAGTGTTTCACCGAGCCTGCGGCTTGCGCCAGCGCCGCCGACAGGGTGCGTGCCCCCTCGCGGTCATGCTGCAACAGGTGAAACGCCATGCGCGAGGCGGACTTCACCCCAACGCCGGGCAAGCGGCGCAGGGCCAGGATCAGCCCTTCGAGCGAGTGGGAGTCAGCCATACCGGGCCGAGCGCGAGCAGTCGAATGCAGCCGCGGCGCAACGAGCCGCCAGTTCCTCGAACCACGACCAAACCGCACGCCACTGGCGCGACATCAAAACGGGAACTTCATGCCACCCGGCAAGCCCGGCATACCGCCAGTGAGCTTGCCCATCTTCTCCGCCGAGGTCTCCTCTGCCTTGCGCACGGCCGCGTTGAATGCCGCCGCCACCAGGTCTTCCAGCATGTCTTTGTCGTCCGCCAGCAAGCTCGGGTCTATCGTGACGCGGCGCACATCGTGTTTGCAGGTCATCAACACCTTGACCAGACCAGCACCGGACTCGCCAGTTACTTCGATATTCGCAAGCTCATCCTGCGCCTTTTTCATGTTGTCCTGCATCGCCTGGGCCTGTTTCATGAGACCTGCGAGCTGACCTTTGTTGAACATACTTTTCCTTTCGGTAAATGGGGTGGAGCGCTGCAGGCCTTTAAAACTGGCCTACAAGGGCTTGATGCTGCCTGGCACGATTTTCGCCCCAAAATCGCGCATCATTTCCTGCACAAACGGGTCCTCGAAAATAGTCCGTTCAGCAGCCAGCAGTTTTTCGGCCGTGGCTGCTGTGGTGCGCCGCGCCGGGCTGTCGGTAACGCGGCCAATCTCCACCGCCAGTTGCACCGGGTGGCCGGCAGCCTGCAATGCGGCTGCCAGCCGTTCACGCGTCAACGGCTGGTTGAGAGACTCCCGGTCTATGCGCAATATCCACTGGTCGGTATCACGCGCCACCAGTTGCGACTGCAGCGCCAGTTCGCGCACCAGTGCGGTGACCGCATCGCCTGCCACCAACTGCTGCACGGTGCTGTGCCAGAACGCACCCTCCTCGGTGGGAACCAGCACTGCCGACTGGCTGGATGCGGCGGCTTCGGCGCGTGAGTCGGCTTGCACGCGTACCGGCACAGCTACCACCCGAGTTCGTGCTGCCTCGTGAGTGCCTGGCGCGACCGCAGGAGCCGATATCACTGGCGCGCGGCCAGATTCGGCGTGCGATGGCCGTTCGTGCTCCAGAACATGCAGCACCTGACCAGGCGGTAGATGGTCGGCGTCATGTGCTGGCAGCTGCGGGGCGGTGGTAACGGCTACGGGAGCGGCTGCGGCTGCGAGCGTGGCTACGGGTGCGGGTGCAGGTGCAGGTGCAGGTGCGAGTGGAGTTTCTTCGCTGGGCGCAACCTTAGCCGGGGGTACTGAGGGTATGGAGGGCGCAACCAGCGCGACCACCGCTGCAGCGGCTGCTACGGTGCCCGTTGCGGTGGCCTGTGCTGTCGTGGTCGCCGGTGCGCGTGCAGGCAGCGGCACAGCGCGCACCGGCGCGGGTCGCCGGGTCTCAATCAGAGTTTTTTTTTCCGCAGATGCGCCCGCAGGCTTGAAAGCCAGCAAACGCAGCAGCACCATGGTGAGCGCTGCGTATTCGTCCGGTGCCAGCCCGAGCTCGCCGCGCCCGTACAGGCACATGCTGTAGAGCAGTTGCGTCTCATCGGCAGGCATCGCCTGCGCCAGCCGCAAGGTATCTGCAGCGTCCGGGTCGGCCTCGTCCGCCGCAGCAGGCACCGCCTGCAGCACCGCCATACGCTGCA
>JANOCN010000905.1:0-3658 GCA_031412185.1 Betaproteobacteria bacterium
GCGCGTGCAGCGCATGAGGCCGGGGCGCGTGTGACGTTGATCGCCGGGCCGGTTGCCTTGGCAACACCTCGGGGCGTGGACCGGATCAATGTACGCTGCGCGCAGGAAATGTATGCAGCGACCCTGGAGCAGGTGGCGACAGCGACCGTTTTCATCGCGACCGCCGCGGTGGCAGACTGGCGCCCGGCCAACGCTGCAGAGCACAAGATAAAGAAGGACGGCTCAGGGGCAACGCCGAACCTGCAGTTTGTCGAAAACCCAGACATCTTGGCGGCGGTGGCCGGCTCTGACCGTGCCCGCAGCGGTGTTTTGTTATGTGTCGGTTTTGCGGCCGAAAGCCAGGATCTGCTGGCCAATGCACAGGCCAAGCGTCTGCGCAAGGGGGTACCGCTGCTGGTGGGAAATATTGGCCCGGCTACATTTGGGCAGGACGACAACGCACTGGTGCTGGTGACGGCCGACAGTGTGCAGGAGTTCCCGCGAGCCCCCAAACTGGAACTGGCCCGCCGACTGATTTTTGCCTGTGCGCAGCTCGTACGTGCTGGCGCAGGCAGGAGCCATGATGGAAATTGACGTCAAGGTCATCGACCCCCGCCTGCTGGATCAATTGCCGGCCTACGCAACACCGGGCAGCGCCGGCCTGGACCTGCGCGCCTGCCTTGCCCGCCCGCTTACCCTTGAACCAAATGCCTGGCAATTGGTGCCGACCGGAATTGCGATCTACCTGGCCAACCCAAACTTCGCGGCATTGATACTGCCGCGCTCCGGGTTGGGCCACAAACACGGCATTGTGTTGGGCAACCTGGTGGGGCTGATCGACAGCGACTACCAGGGGCAGCTTATGGTTAGCGCTTGGAATCGCAGCCCGGTCCCGTTCACCATCGAGCCCTTGGAGCGGATCGCGCAACTGGTGATCGTACCGGTGGTACAGGCGCAATTCAATCTGGTCAAGGAGTTTCCGGTCAGCCAGCGCGGCGAAGGGGGTTACGGCTCGACTGGCAAGAAGTAGCTAGACGCAATGACAGGCGGGCTGCTCTTGTGTCCTCAGTGCAAGTTGCTCGGGGTCTGAAGCTTGACTTTGAAGAAACCGGTGCCTGCCGTGCCGCTACCGATCTCATCCTGTGTTGCTTCGCGCACCGCGCCGACCGTTAGGCTGAGCCGCAAGGCAATTCCCGACAGCGGGTGGTTGCCGTCCAGTACCACGTGCTCGGGGTAAATCTCTGTTACGGTGTACAAGACGTCGGCGGGCATGCCGGAGCTGCAGCCAATTGGCAAGGCATGCCCCTCAAAAGTCATGCCCTCTTCGATTTCGGCTGGAAACAACTTGCGTTGCTCCAGGAAAACCAGTTTGTCATTGAAGTCGCCGAAAGCTTCTTCCGGCTCCAGATGCAGGTCGATGCGCGCACCTGCTCCATGACCTTGCAATGACTGCTCGATTTTCTCGAACAGGTCGTCGCCACCCACAAGAAACTCCACCGGTTCTTCAAGCAGGTCCAACACTTCGCCCAGCGTATCTTTCAGGGTCCAGGTCAGCCCGACCACACATTTTTGCGTAATTTCCATACGAGAATTGTCGCTCAGGCAATGCGCCCGACCAAATTGCGAAACGGAAACGCCATGGATGTGAACCAACCGCTGCAACTGCTGGGTGGACTGAGCCCCCGCAAGTTCATGCAGCGCCACTGGCAGAAGAAGCCACTGTTGATCCGCGATGCCGTACCCGGCATGCGGCCCCTGCTGGACCGAAGCGCGTTGTTTGCCTTGGCCGAGCGCGAGGACGTTGAGTCGCGTCTGGTGTCGCGCCGGACGCGGCGCGGGACTGAAGGCTGGACCCTGCGGCAGGGGCCACTGCCTCGTCGGGCTTTGCCGCCGCTCAAACAGCCTGGTTGGACGCTGCTGGTGCAAGGCGTAGACCTGCATCTGGACGCGGCGCATGCACTTTTGAACCGCTTTCGTTTTGTTCCGGATGCCAGGCTGGACGATTTGATGGTCAGTTACGCGTCGGCTGGCGGCGGCGTAGGTCCTCATTTCGATAGCTACGATGTGTTTCTGCTGCAGGCGCACGGCAGGCGGCGTTGGGCTATCGGACAGCAGCACGATCTGGCGCTGCAACCGGACGCACCTTTGAAAGTCCTGCGCAATTTCGAGCCGACCCAGACCTTTGATCTTGATCCGGGCGACATGCTGTATTTGCCACCGCGCTATGCCCATGACGGGCTTGCCATCGGTGAATGCATGACTTATTCTGTAGGCTTCAAGGCCCCGGGCTTGGGCGAAATGGCGGCGGAAATGTTGCAACGGCTGGCGCAAGATGCGGCCGATGTGGCGGGCGACAGGATGTACCGGGACACCCGACAAGCTGCGGTGGACTGTCCCGGTGCCCTGCCGGCCGCACTGGGTGCTTTCTCCCGCCTGGCATTGCAGCGTTTGCTGCGCGACCCGATGGTCTTGCCACGGGCGCTGGGTGAGTACTTAACCGAACCCAAGGCGCGCGTGTGGTTTGACACTTGCAGCATGGAGCAGTTGATGGGGCCGCTCAGGCTTGATCGCAGAACCAGAATGATGTACGACCATAACCACATTTTTGTGAATGGAGAAAGTTATCGGGCCAGCGGACGGGATGCTGCGTTGATGTGGCGGCTTGCCGACACGCGCGCCCTGGATGCCGACGATACGGCGAAGGCCAGTACGCAGGCGCGCGTGATGCTGCTGGACTGGTGCCAGGCAGGGTGGGCACATGGCCAATGATGCAGGTATGCCTTTGGTTTTGCCGTCCGGGAGGTTTGCCGGTCGCGAGGCGTTTGCGCAGCTCGTGCGCGATGTGCTGGAGGTTGCTGTCCAGCAGGGCTGGCGTGAGCTGATTTTCAGCGATGCTTCGTTTGAGGGCTGGCCTCTGCATGAACGTGTCGTCAGCGAGTCGCTGCATGCCTGGTCCAGGCCAGGACGGCGCTTCGTCATGCTGGCCAGCGGCTACGACATGGTGCTACGCTATCAACCACGCTTTGTGTCATGGCGCAAAACCTGGAGCCACATCATCGATTGCCGGGTCTGCAGCCAGGTGGGTCCGGCGGATTTTCCGAGCATGGTGTGGAGTCCGGCGTGGGTTTTGCGTCGCCTTGACGTGTTTCACTGTGCGGGGGTGTGCGGTCCCGAACCGGAGCGTCGGGTGGTGGCCCGCGAAACGCTGGATGAGTTAAAGCGCAACAGCGCGCCTGGTTTTCCGGCGTCCACGCTCGGATTGTGAATCAGGCCCGAGAGGCCATCGAATACACCTGCATGCATCGTGCCTCTCAGGCTGTGGTCTTCGGGCCACAGTCCGCAAAGTGATTGGAATTGGGCCTAGGGTTTTCCCGTAACCTTTTGACAAACTTTGTATACTCGAAGGCTGGGTGAGAAAAACCTGGCTTTTTCCTTCCTTGGTTGACGCAGCCTCACGCGTCAGCAGTTTCCGCAATCCCTTTTCCATAACCTGTTAGGTAAACTCAAAATGAACAAGTCGCTCGTACTGGCAGCCGTTATCGCTGCCGCTGCCCTGGTCGCATGTGGCAAGAAGGAAGAAATGCCAGCACCGGCTCCCGCTGCAGCACCCGCTCCTGCCGCCGCGCCTGCTGCAGTTGTGGAGGCCGTCAAGGATGCGGCTTCTGCTGCCAGCGGTGCA
>JANOCN010000906.1:0-3011 GCA_031412185.1 Betaproteobacteria bacterium
CGCTGTTTTCATGGTTCGCATTCATTTCGTGGATGCTCAGCGGCGACCTCTCGACCTATGCGATTTTTCAGCTGGCCATGGTCTGTGTTTTCGGCTTCCCGGGCCGTTTGCGCAAGGTACTCAACATCGCCAGCGCACTGGCCCTGGTGGTGCTGGTGTTCTGGTTTGATCGACGTGGCATCTTCGCCACCAGCGGTGCAGTCATGAATCTGGTGGCGCTTACCGTCGTCTCGCTGTTGATCGACAGTTTTCTGATGCGCCTGAACCGCGCCTTGTACCGCGAGAAACGCCTGGTCGAATACGAGCGCGCGCGGGCCGACCGGGTTCTCTACAACGCGTTGCCGATGTCGATTGCAAACGAGCTCAAAAACAACAATGTGGTGAAGGCCGAGAAGTACCAGCGCATGACCGTGTTGTTTGTAGACATTGCCGGATTCACCCGGTTTTCCGCCAGCCGGACTCCCGACCAGGTAGTGCAGGTGCTCAACGACATATTTTCGGAGTTTGATGCACTGGTGGACAAATATGACGTGGAGAAGATCAAAACCATCGGCGACGCCTACATGGTGGTTGGCAAGGGCAATGTGTCGTCGGTCGCAAACCTGGCAGTCGAGATGCTGGCCAGCATGGAGGCTTACGACCAGCGCAACCGGTACGCGCTGGCGGTACGCTGCGGCATACATGTCGGACCGACTGTGGCGGGGGTGATCGGGTTAAAGCGCTTTCTCTACGATGTCTGGGGCGACGCCGTGAACACCGCAAGCCGGATGGAGTCGCTCGGGGAACCAGGCCGCATACACGTCAGCGAAGAAGTGTTCAATACCCTGAAAGACGAGTTCCGGTTCGAGGACCGCGGTGAGATGGAGGTCAAGGGAAAAGGCACCATGCACACCTATTTCCTGCTCGGTCCGACAGTGCCTGCCATTGCACCGACGGCCCATTCGTAACGGTGTTACTGGAGTCGGTCAGGCCATCAGGCGCGACGACTTGGGCAAGTGGGTCATGAGGAACTCCATCTGGTCGGCCAGAATACGCCGGTTGCGCAGAATGAAGTCTTCCCAGAGGCTGGGCACATACGGCGCATACAGCAGCGGCATGTGGGCCTGCTCTGGCGTGCGGCTGCTCTTGCGGTGGTTGCAGGGCCGGCAGGCGGTAACCACATTCATCCAGGAGTCCACCCCGTGCTGGGCAAACGGAATGATGTGTTCACGTGTCAGAATTTCCTCATGGAAGTGCTGGCCGCAGTAGGCGCAGACATTGCGGTCCCGCGCGAACAGTTTGCTATTCGTCAGGCCGGGCTTGAGATGGAACGGGTTGATGTTCGGCACACCCTTGGTGCCGATGATGCTGTTGACCGCGATGATCGATTGCCGCCCGGTGATCGCACTATGGCCACCGTGAAATACGGCCACTTCGCCGCCCGACTCCCAGCGCACCTCACCCGCTGCGTAGTGAATAACCGCTTGCTCAAGCGAGATCCACGACTGCGGCAAACCCTGGGCTGACAGCTTCAAGACCTTCAACACACGCCTCCTGAAACATTGCAATGGACGCCTTTTCGGCTCAGCCACAATATACCCTGTTTCAATGACATTCGCCGTGGCTGGCATTGTGGCTCACCATACCATGCTATCAAAAACGAAGCTTCGGCAACCTGACCTGCAATGAAGATCTTTCGCGGCTTCCAACAATCGGGACTGGCACCGTCCTGCGCCCTCACCATCGGCAACTTCGATGGCGTGCACCGGGGCCACCAAGCGATGTTGGCCCTGCTAAAGAGCGAGGCTGCGCAGCGCGGGGTCGGCAGCTGTGTGCTTACTTTCGAGCCCCATCCGCGTGACTACTTCGCCGCAGCCACGGGCCGACAGCAATCGGCACCTGCACGCATAGGCACCTTGCGCGACAAGCTGACTGCGCTTGCGCGCTGTGGCGTCGACCAGACCGTGGTGCTGCCTTTTGATGCCCGGCTGGCGGCGCAGTCCGCCGGAGATTTTGTAGACACCGTGCTGGTACACGGGCTGGGCGCACGGTATGTCCTGGTGGGCGACGACTTCCGGTTTGGTGCCAAACGCGTAGGCGACTACGCAATGCTCGACGCAGCCGGCGACCAGCACGGTTTCGACGTGGCACGCATGAACAGTTACGAAGTCCATGGTCAGCGCGTGTCCAGCTCCGCGGTACGGGCCGCCCTGGACGAAGGGCGCATGGACGACGCAGCAAGGCTGCTAGGCCGACCCTACTGCATCTCGGGCCACGTGGTACATGGGCGCAAACTGGGGCGCGACCTTGGTTTTCCGACCCTCAACCTGCGCTTTGCCCACTGGAAACCGGCTGCCAGCGGCATCTTCGTGGTGTGGGTGCACGGCTTGACCGAACTGCCGTTGGCTGGCGTTGCAAACCTTGGAATCCGGCCATCGCTGGACCCCACGGACATCAACGGCGGGCGTGTCCTGCTCGAAACCCATTGTCTGGACTGGCCCGGCCATCTGGGTTCCGAGGGCGGCTACGGTAAAATTATCAGCGTGGAACTGCTACACAAAATACACGGCGAACTCAAGTACGACGGGTTGCATGCGCTGCAGCGCGGCATCGCCGCAGACTGCAGCGACGCCCGCGCGTATTTTGCGGCAATGCACACCGAGACCCACCGGCAAACTACGCGCGACCGAATTTAGAACCTATCCGTGAATAAGACGGCGAAAGAGTCGCCGGGCTGCTGTTCACGCAGGCCCCAGCGAAGTTTTCGCCGACGCATGCAGCTTCTGGAGGAATCGGCAAGACCGGTCCGCCCGATGTACCACAAATCCCGCAACGCTGGCATAAAGCTGGCTGGCGACAGACCGTCATGACCGATAAAACCGACTACCGCACCACACTGAATCTGCCCGAGACGCCGTTCCCGATGCGCGGGGACCTGCCCAAACGTGAGCCTGGCTGGGCCAGCGAATGGGACCATAACGGCATCTACAAAAAGCTGCGTGCGGCGCGTGCGGGAAAGAACAAGTTCATCC
>JANOCN010000907.1:0-1501 GCA_031412185.1 Betaproteobacteria bacterium
CCACCGACTACAACATGGCCCGCCTGGGTGCCATGGGCCCGACGGCGTTTGGCGGCGAAGCGGCGGCGCTGTATTTCGCGTCGCATGGCTTGAACGACCCCGATTCGGTAGAACAGATCAAGGCGCGCGCCAGCTATTTCCCGAAACTGGTGCCCTCAGTACCCCGGCAGTACCGGCGCATGATGGACGGCGATGAGCTGACCATCGGCGCAAACCAGTGGTTGTGCATCAGTGGCCACGGCCACGCGCCAGAGCATATCTCGCTGTATTGCGCACAGCTCGGTGTGCTGATCGGCGGCGACATGATGCTGCCGCGTATTTCCACCAACGTCAGCGTGTACGAGGTCGAGCCCGAGGCGAATGCGCTGAAACAGTTTCTAGATTCCATCGACAAGTTCAAGGCGCTGCCTGAAGACACGCTGACGCTGCCGTCCCACGGCAAACCGTTCACCGGCCTGTACACCCGTATCCAGCAGTTGCACGACCACCACCGCGACCGGTTGGCCGAAGTGATGCAGTTATGTACAGAGCAGCCGAGTTGCGCTGCTGACGTGTTGCCCGTCATGTTCAGGCGCCCGCTCGACCTGCACCAGAAAACATTCGCCATGGGCGAAGCGGTAGCGCACCTGCATGCGTTGTGGTTCGAGGGCAAACTGCGGCGCACGTACGACGCCGATGGAATTTACCGCTTCACGACCACTGCGGCACTGACTCGTCTTTGAGTTGCACGCGCAGTTCGGCGTAGTCGGGAACGACCGCGCGCACCGTGTCCCAGAAGCGGGGGCTGTGGTCCATCACGCGCAGGTGGCTCAGCTCGTGGGCGACCACATAATCGATCACGTCCATACGAAAGTGCACCAGCCGCCAATGCAGGCGTATCGACCCGTCGGAGCGCGCGCTGCCCCACCGCGTACCGGCGCTGCTGAGTGACAACTTGCGCCATTGCACCTGCAGCCTGGGTGCAAAATGATCCAGCCGTTCGGTGAATATGCGTTTGGCCTGGCGCATCAGCCACGCCTGCACCGCGTCCCGGATGCGGTCGGCGTCGGCGTTCTGCGGCAGGCTGAGCCGCAACTGCAGGCGCGGCGCTTCCGATTCGCCCGACCCGGGCGACACGCCCGACAGATCGGTGTGTAGTACTGCGCCACCATCGCCGAAGGTGTTGCGCGCGTCCAGCACCACCAACAGGGGCTGGCCCAGAAACGGAAAGATGGCACCGTTCTTCCACTCGATGCGGTTGGAGGCCAGGCGCTGGTGGCGCTCTCGCGTCTCGCCCAGCTTGCGCACGATCCATGACGACTTTTCGAGCAGGGCCACCTGCACGTCGCCCAAGGTCACCCACTTGGGCGCGCTCACGACCAGGCCGTCGACCCCCACCGAAAAACCAATAGTGCGGCGTCTACCGCGCTTGAACTCGTAGGCCACCAGGGCATGGCCCAGACGTGCCTCGCGGTTGGCGCGCGGATGGCGAAACACCACCGTGGACGCGACCTGCTCCAAC
>JANOCN010000908.1:0-3241 GCA_031412185.1 Betaproteobacteria bacterium
GCCTCCTGGTTTTTGCTGCGCTTTCTGCGCCCGCGCAAACCGGCAAGTTACCTGTAGCAGCAGCGTCAAGGCCGTTGGGTTGCCTCATAGAACCCGACCGTGTAGCTGATATCGGCTCGCAAGTGGTCGGGGTGGTGGAAAAGCTCAGTGTGGAGCGCGGCGATGTGGTCCGCACCGGGCAGGTCCTGCTGACCTTGCGCTCTGAAGTGGAGCGTGCCAATGTGACCGCTGCCGACACCAGAGCACGTGTGGACTCCGAAGTGCTGGCCGCCACGGCCAGCCTGGCACTGGCTGAACAAAAGCTGGGCCGGGCCAAAGCACTGGTGGCGCAAAATTTCGTATCCGACCAGGCCGTCGAACAAGCCGGCGGTGAAGCCGAAGTTGCGCGCCAGCGGCTGAGCCAGGTACGCAGCCAGCAGCGCATCTGGGGCGAGGAGCGGCGCGTGGCCGACGCGCAACTGTCCTTGCGCACGGTGCGCAGCCCATTTGCGGGGGTGGTGGTCGAGCGCTACGTCAACCCCGGTGAACGCGTCGAAGAGCGTCCCATGCTGCGAATTGCCGTGATCGACCCGTTGCGGGTGGAACTCATGGTGCCCACGGCCCAGTACGGCAGCCTGGCAGCGGGCGACCGGGTCACCATACGCCCGGAGTTGCCGGGGGTCGATGCCGTGGTTGCAACAGTGCGCCACGTGGACCGGGTGCTCGATGCTGCCAGCAACAGTTTCCGCGTGCGCCTCACCTTACCCAACCCGAACCACCGCATGCCGGCCGGCATGCGCTGCAAGGCCGATCTGCCGCTTGCTCCGGCGGCCCCCGCAACGCCGTCGGCTCCGCCCGCGTTGCCCAAGCTTGCGCCGCGGCCATAGTCCAGATCCCAGTCCAGTGTTGCGCGCCACCTGCCCACACCCGATAACCGAGGCGCTGGAGGACCGCATCCTGCATTCGGCCGATATCGCGCCGCTGGCCCTGGCGGGTGCGGACACGTTGGCGCAGCAGACCCAGAATGCGTCGGTCGCTGCGCTGGAGGTGCAGCGCCACGAGATTGTTTTTGTGGATGCCACGCTGCCCGACGCGCCGACGCTGCTGGCAGACCTGCAAACCCAGCGCAGCGCCGGGCGGCCGGTAAACATCGTCCTGATCGGGGCCGGAGAAGACGGTATCGCCGCCATCAGCGCCACGTTGGCCAGCCAGCGCGGCATCACGGCAGTGCATGTGCTCGCGCACGGCAGCGACGGGGTGCTGCAGCTTGGCAGCAGCGTGCTGGATGCCCGGACCCTGTTGCTGCGCGCAGGAGAACTGGCAGGCTGGAGCAGTGCATTGGCTGACGACGCAGACCTGCTTTTGTATGGCTGCGACCTGGCGCAGACAACGGTCGGGCAGCGTCTGGTGGCTGATCTTGCCGCCCTCACCGGTGCCGATGTGGCCGCCAGTACCGATCTGACCGGTGCCGCAGTCCTGGGTGGCGACTGGCAGCTGGAATACCGCACCGGCCTGGTGGACGCCGCACTGGCCCCGAGCCTGGCCGCGCAGTCGGCGTGGCGCAGCGTGCTGGCAACCTACACGGTGACCACTACCGCTGATCTGTTTCTTTCTCTGGTGCCGGTGTCGGGCACCTTTCGCTGGGCCGTGGGGCAAGCCAATGCCAACCCGGGCATAGACACGATCAACTTTGCGGTGAACGGCAACTTCGGTATCGCATCGCTTGGCAGCGGCGGTGACGATAACCGGGCGGGCGATTTCGACGTGCTGGGCAGCGTGAACATCGTGGGCAACGGCACCGCCAACACAATAATTATTGGTGATGGCAATGACCGGGCGCTCGATCTGCGCAGCGGCAGTATCAACATTTCTGGCGTGACGATTCAGGGCGGAAACAGCGCCACGGGCGGAGGCATTGCGGTGCAGTCGGCGGCGAACGTTACCTTGACCGACGTGGCGGTGCAGAACAACCTGGGCAGTGGTAGCTCGAGAGGTGCGGGCATTTACAACGATGGTGTGCTGAACCTGCGCAATGTGATCGTACAAAACAACGGCAACGCTACTGCGAATACCGAAGGCGCAGGTATCTATGTCGATGGTGGTGCCACGCTGGACGCACGCAATGCGGAGATTCGGGGCAATGTGACCGACAACAAGGACGGCGGCGGCATCTACATTAACAGTGGCGCAACGGCGCTATTGGAGAATGTGACGCTATCCGGTAATCAGGCTAAAAAGGGTGGCGCGATATGGAGCGCCAGCGACGCGGTGAGTCTGGTTACCAGCACCATCAGCGGCAATACCGCTGCATCCCAGGGCGGCGGGTTCTGGTCGGAGGGCCAAGCCACGCTGGACCATGTCACCGTGGCCTACAACAGGTCGTCTGAACCAAGTGGTGTCCATGACAAGGATGGTGAGGTGCGGGTGGCCAACTCGCTGTTCGACAACAATTCGGGAGGCAATTCGAATGGTCTCCTGATTTCACTGGGTTACAACCTCAGTGACGACAACTCGGCTGGTTTTACTGGCACTGGCGACCGGTCCAATGTGGCGGTTGCCCTGATGCCGCTGGCCTACAACGGCGGCTTCACACGCACTCATGCCATCAGCGGCGTGAACCCGGCGCTGAATGCAGCGAATCCGGTGACTACGCTCACCATGGACCAGCGTGGGGTCCTCCATGCAGGCGGCCGGTCGGATATCGGTGCTTATGAAGACAACGTGTCGGGCAATACGCCCACGGTCAGCAGCGTATCCGCCCAGACAATAAACGAAGACGTGATGCTGGGTCCGGTGGCATTTACCGTCGCGGACTCCGAAACTGCTGCCGGCAGTCTGGTGGTTACGGCAACATCGAACAATGCCGCGCTGGTTCCGGACGGCAACATCACGATTGGTGGGGCCGGCGCCAACCGCACCATCAGCCTGACGCCACTGGCCAACGCCAATAGCAGCACCAACGGCGGCCCGGTCACCATCACCTTGTCGGTATCCGACGGCGGCAACGTGAGCACCACCACATTTCTTGTCACGGTTCTGGCGGTCAACGATGCACCGACGGTGGCGTTGCCAGGCGCGCAGAGTCTGGCCGAAGACGGCACGCTGGTGCTGGCAGGTGGCAATGCCCCGGTGATCACCGACGTGGACGCAGGAACCGCTTCCGTGCAGCTCACACTGGCGGTTGCGCAGGGTTTGCTGACGCTGAGCCAGACCACCGGCCTGTCTTTCGTTACTGGCAGCGGCAGCAACTCGGCCAGCATGA
>JANOCN010000909.1:0-2766 GCA_031412185.1 Betaproteobacteria bacterium
GGGGCGTGAAGCCAACGACCGCATCGGCCCCGAGCAGGAAGTTGTAGGGAACGCCTTCGTCGCCATGGGCATCCAGGCAAAAGTCCACGCCGGTCTGCTGCATCTGCTGGCGCACCAGAAAGACCTCGGGCGATTTGCCCATGCTGGGCTCCAGCCACTCGCGGTTCAGGTTGGCACCGGCCGCATTGGTGCGCAGGTTGCCACGGGCGCTGCCGTCCGGGTTCATATTCGGCACGACGCAAAAGACGCATTGCGCCAGCAGGACTTTGGCCACCGGGTCGTCAGCGTCTAGCAATCGCTCCAGAAAACCCTCCACAAACCATTCGGCCATGGTTTCACCGGGGTGCTGGCGCGCGATCAGCCAGATCTTCTTTTTGTCGGCCAGTGCAATGGTGCTGCGCGCGTTGGTAATTTGCAGCAGGTCCATGTCGCGGCCGTCCAACGTTGCGCCCAGGCAGTGCACCTGCACATGTTCACTCGCGGCGGCCGAGCCGATCAGGTCGAGGTGGCGCTCGTGCGAATACGGCTCGAAATAGGCAAAGTGGATGCTGTTGGTGTCGGGCGTGGTGTGCGCCGTCATGACCGTGCCGTCGTAGTCGGTGGGGATGCGAAACCAGTGCTGCCGGTCATTGCTGGCCACCACGCGGTAACCCTTCCATCCCTCGGGGTAGGTGCACGCCGATGCGTTTAGGAAACGCAGCGCCACTGGCACACCGGCCGCACCCTGCAGCCGGAAGTGGAACCATTGCCAGATGTCGGCTGCGCTGTCACGGCGAATCTTGAGCTGGATGTCGCCTGGGTCGTCCAGCCGCACCACCTCAATGGCACCCGAGTCGAACTGCGTGGAGATAACGAGCGGCATCAGATCAGGCCCGCAAACACCGGGCACAGGCCAGCCAGGACCGCGGGCCGCCGTGGGTTAGTCAACATGCAATCTCTCCGAAGAATGGAAGCTGGAATTCTGCGCCTTCATGGTCAAGCGGTCCAGTGGAGACCCATTTGCCGGTTGCGCGACAATGGCAGGCCATCGCACGCTGCCGTGCCGCGCTGACTCAGTGCGTTGCCGCGCCTGCTGCGCCGACCAGCCCGCCCTTTTTGCCGCAACCTTTTCCAGGAGCATCACTGTGACTTATCCCAATGTACAACTGTTGATCAATAACGAATGGCGTGCAGCACGCAACGAAGCAACCATTCCGGTGCACAACCCGGCCACGGGGGAGGTGATCGGCAGCGTTGCGCGGGCCAGCATTGCCGACCTGGACGACGCGCTGGCGGCTGCGGCCAAAGGTTTTGACGTCTGGCGCAGCACGCCAGCCATCAAGCGTGGCGAGTTGATGCGCACGGCCGCGAAGTTGCTGCGCGAACGCACCGATAGCATTGCCCAGCTGATGACGCTGGAGCAAGGCAAACCGCTGGCCGAATCCAAGGTCGAAATCGCCATGGCGGCCGACATCATCGAGTGGTTTGCCGAAGAGGGTCGCCGCGTGTATGGGCGTGTCGTGCCTCCGCGCGCGATGAACGTGCAACAGATGGTGCTCAAGGAGCCGGTCGGGCCGGTGGCCGCATTTACCCCCTGGAACTTCCCGATCAACCAGGTGGTGCGCAAAATGGCCGGTGCGTTGGCAACCGGCTGCTCCATCATCGTCAAGGCGGCGGAAGAAACACCCGCGTCTCCGGCCGAGCTGATACGCGCTTTTGTCGATGCTGGCGTGCCGCCGGGGGTGGTGTCGCTGGTGTACGGCGACCCAGCCGAGATCAGCAACTACCTGATTCCGCACCCGGTGATCCGCAAGATCACCTTTACCGGCTCGACGCCAGTCGGCAAACAGCTCGCCGCACTGGCCGGCAAACACATGAAACGCGCCACCATGGAGCTGGGTGGTCATGCACCGGTGATTGTTGCGGCGGACGCCAACATTGCACACGCCGTCAAGATGATTGCCGGTGCCAAGTTCCGCAATGCCGGGCAGGTATGCATTTCGCCGACCCGTTTCCTGGTGGAAGAAGCGGTGCGCGAGGAGTTTGTGGCCGGGTTCCTCAAATACGTGCAAGGTCTCAAGGTTGGGTCGGGCCTGGAAGCCGGCTCGGCCATGGGCCCGCTGGCCAACCCGCGCCGCCTGGCAGCGATGCAGCAGATCACCGAAGACGCGGTGTCGCGCGGGGCCACGGTGGCAGCAGGTGGCGAACGTATCGGCACCGTTGGCAATTTCTTCGCTCCGACCCTGCTGCTGGACGCGCCACTGGACAGCTCGGTGTTCAACAATGAGCCGTTTGGACCGATGGCCGCCGTGCGCAGTGTGAAAAGCGTGGATGAGGCCATTGCCGAGGCCAATCGCCTTCCATTCGGCCTGTCGGCCTACGCGTTTACCAGCAGCATCAAGACCGCACACCAGCTCAGCGCGCAGGTGCAGACCGGCATGTTGTGGATCAACCAGGCCGCCGCGCCATGGGCCGAACTGCCGTTTGGCGGGGTTAAAGATTCCGGCTACGGAAGCGAAGGCGGCCCCGAAGCACTGGAAGCCTACCTGGCGACCAAGACCGTTGCGATGACCAGCGTGTGAGCATGCAAGCCCGCGTTTTTCCGCCGGGGCAGTGACAAGCGTGGGGGCAACATTCAGCGCGCTGGCGCTGAAACCTGCGACGCTGGAAAACCTGCAGGCGCTGGGCTACCTGGAGATGACGCCGATCCAGGCCGCCAGCCTGCCGACGGCGCTGCTCGGCAAAGACCTGATTGCGCAGGCCCAGACCGGCAGCGGTAAAACAGCG
>JANOCN010000910.1:0-2435 GCA_031412185.1 Betaproteobacteria bacterium
GTCGACCCGCCATTTCAGCGCACCGTGGCCATGGCCAGCGCCAAGTCGAAGGGTCCGACCCGCGCGGTAACGGCAGTGACGGCGCAGATCGTCGAGATCGTGGACGACATGGCCCGTACCGGCATGTGGCGTCCGCGGAAATAGCCCCCCAGGCCACACAGCCGGCATAACTGACATGCCCGGCGAGTTGTTGGCCGGCACCGCGCGCGCATTTATGCTTGGCTGCAACACTGGAGATCCGTATGCCTCGCATCACCCTGCCCGCACCCGATACCATGGACCCGGACCAGCGACGGGTCTACGACAAGATGGTGGCCGGCCCACGCGGCAAGGTGCAGGGGCCGATACGCGCCGTCATCCACAACGCCGAACTGGCCGACCGCTGGCAGGCGCTGGGCGCGCTGCTGCGATACAACACGTCTTTGCCTGCGCGCCAGTCGGAGCTGGCGATTCTGGTGACCGGACGCGCCTGCCAGTCGCCTTTTGAGTGGTACGCGCACCGCATCGAAGCCGAGAAAATAGGCATCGACGTGTCCATCATCGAGGCGCTGCTGGTGCAGACCATGCCGCCTGGGTTGTCCGGCGATGACGCGGCCATTGTGCAGTTTGCCAGCGAGCTGAACCGGACCAAGTCGGTGAGCGATGCCACGTATGCCGACGCGCTGGCGCGTTTTGGTGAACGCACGGTAGTGGAGCTTACCGCGCTGGTCGGTTACTACACCATGGTCGCGATGACGCTCAATGCACACGAGATACCTTTGCCCGACGGCATCGAGCCGGCCTTCCCGTTGCCACAGCGGCAAACAAACGCATCATCACGCGCATGACCACACGCATGACCATAGCCACAGACTTGGGCACCGGCTGGGACTGCCACGCCCATCTGTTCGGGCCGTATGCGCAATTTCCACTGGCACCAGAGCGCAGCTACACGCCGCCCGAGGCACTTGAGGCGCAGTATCTGGAACTGCTGGCCCGGCTCGGTTTGTCGCACGGCGTGCTGGTGCACCCGAGCGCCTATGGCCCAGACTTTTCATTGCTGTTTCATGCCCTGGCCCACTGCCCCAACTTGCGCGGCGTGGTCGTCACCCAGGCAGGCGCACTGCCAACGCTTGCGGGTCTGCGCGAACGCGGCGTTCGCGCAGCGCGCTTCAGCCACCGCAGCGGCAGCGGTGGCAACTTTGCGGGCAGCGCCTCGTTCGACGACCTGCTGGCGCTGGCCCCGGCACTTGCCGCAGCAGGGCTGCATGCCGAGTTGTGGACCGACTGCAAGGTATTGCCCGACATCGCTGACAAATTGCGCTTTTTGCCGGTGCCGGTGGTAATTGACCACATGGGGGGGTTCGACGCACGTGAAGGCATCAACCAGCCCGGGTTCCGTTGCCTGCTGTCATTAGTAGAGAGCGGTCGCGTCTGGACCAAGCTGTGTGCCTACCGCAACCTGCTGCCTACGCCTGGTTTTGCGCCAGACTTCGCGCTTGGCCTGCCATTCCACACCGCACTGGTGCAAGCCAACCCGAAGCGGCTGGTATGGGGCAGCGACTGGCCCCATCTGCGGGTCGCGCCGGTGCCGGATGCTGCAGCACTGCTGGAAACCTTTAAACGCTGGACTGGCAATGAGGCACTCGCGCAGCGGATTCTCTCGGTCAACCCGAGCGCCTTGTATGCATGACACAAACAAGTCTTCTCGTGCACCGCACCGCCACTTCGGGGCCAAGGATCGCCATTCCTGCAGGTCGAGAATGCGCTTCCATTCGTCCAGTAGCTGGTAGCTTCGAGGATCGGCAGTCTCCCGCCGCCGGTTCAGTGTGTTGACCGCGCGGCCCACAAGACGCGGGTTCTGCTTGGGCAAGCGCACCGCCTCTACGTGCATCGGCAGGCTTTGGCAGTCCAGCGCCTGGTGGCGGTCCAGATGTTCCCGCGGCGGTGGCACCAAAGTGTCGGCCAATCGTTTGCTAGGCAACGAGCGCTCAAAGTTCGTGCGCTGACTTTCTTACTGGATCAAGCCAACACGGCGCTAAGCTCCGCAGCTGACCCCCGAGCCCTGCGGCTCTCATTTATGCCGCTGCGCTGGGCACCCCGCCGATCTGATCCTGCGCGCGTGGTGGGTGTATGCATCATCGAGTGCGATTTTTACCATTGGCGCATTCATCGCATGCCACCTTCTTCTCTTGCGCGGTCATACTCCGATCGAGTACGATGGGCGCAGCTTTCAGCTCCTCATCGCTACCGCCAGGGCGTGGTTCAGTCCAACAAGGTTTGTCTTCCGCAGGAGGTGCTTTTGGTTTCCACTGACTTGGCCGCGCAGCAGATAAACGCTAGTCTTAGTGGGCATGTTTAGAAGCGCATCTCAGGTAGCGTTGATTGAAATCACAATCTACGTCTCTCTCGTGATGTGGGCAATGATGCGGCCCGGCAATGCAAGCGGAGTGTTC
>JANOCN010000911.1:0-8131 GCA_031412185.1 Betaproteobacteria bacterium
CATCCAGACGGTCCAGGCCTCCGGAGGTCGCGGCGGCTAGCACCTGCGAAAGTGTCGCCATGGGCCTACCTCTCCCGTTCTCAACCCGCCGTACCCACCTCAAGCGCGGCCAGTTGCTCTGCCGCCTGTGCCGCCTGCAGCGCCTGCACCACGTCGTCCAGATCGCCCTCCATCACGGTGAGAAGCTTGTACAGCGTGAGGTTGATGCGATGGTCGGTCAGGCGACCCTGCGGAAAATTGTAGGTGCGGATGCGGTCGCTGCGGTCGCCGCTGCCAATCAGGCTCTTGCGTGCGGCGGCGTCTTTGGCGGCGCGCTCGGAACGGTCTTTCTCCTGAATGCGCGCCGACAACACCTGCATGGCCCGGGCCTTGTTACGGTGCTGGCTGCGGTCGTCCTGGCATTCGGCGACTATGCCGGTCGGCAAGTGGGTGATACGCACGGCCGAGTCGGTCTTGTTGATGTGCTGGCCACCGGCACCACTGGCGCGGTAAGTGTCGATGCGCAGGTCCGCCGGGTTTATCTGCACCACCACCGATTCATCCGGCTCTGCCAGAACTGCCACAGTACACGCGCTGGTGTGGATACGACCCTGGGTCTCAGTGGAGGGAACGCGCTGCACCCGGTGGCCACCCGACTCGAACTTCAGATCCCCGTACACGTGTGCGCCGACTATGCGCAGAACCAGTTCCTTGTAACCACCGAGGTCGCTGGTGGACTCGCTGATGACCTCCGCTTTCCAGCCCCGGCGCTCGCAGTAACGGGTGTACATCCGTGACAGGTCAGCAGCGAACAGCGCCGACTCGTCGCCACCGGTACCGGCGCGGATCTCCATGAAAGCGTTGCGTCCATCGTCCGCGTCCTTCGGCAGCAGCATGCGCTGCAGTTCTGCATCCAGCAACGCGATCTCTGGTGCGGCAGTATCCAGTTCCTCCTGGGCCAGAGCCGCCATCCCGGGGTCAGATGCCGACGCCTCCAGCAACTCCCGGGCTGCAACCACATCCGCCTCGCGCTGCCGGTAACGGGCCCAGCGGTCTGCCACCGCTGCAACATCCGAGTGTTCGCGTGACAAGACCAGGAACTGGTCCATGTCCTTCATGATGTCTTCGCGCGACAGAAGGAACTGCAGCTCACCCAGACGGTCCTTGTAGCGATCCAGGTGCTGTCGAAAGAAATCTTTCATCGGGTAGGGGACTCTCGTTGCAAATGGGTGGTTAGCGTGGCGCTGGTTGCACGGCCGGGGCGCATGGCGACGCCATGCATCATGCCCTGGTGCGGGCGGCGACAAGTGTCGCTAACGCTCTTTGCGGAGGAAAAACTTCTGCACTGCGGAGCTGGCCTGGGCCCGGGCGTCAGCGTCGCCGGCGTGCAAACCGGTCATTGCACCATGCAGCATTTTGTGCGTCAGGCCCTTGGACAGCGCTTCCAGCACCGCTTCGACGTTTTCCCCCCGCGCCAACAGCTTGCGAGCACGGGCAATCTCCAGCGCGCGCCATTCGTCGGCCTGGGCGTTGAGCTGCTGGATCAGTGGCACAGAGCCGCGCTGGTCTACCCATTGCATGAAGCTCGTGACACCCGCTTCAACAATCGATTCTGCCTGCGCCACTGCCGCCTGGCGGCTGGCCTGGCCGGTCTGCACCACGCTGGCCAGATCGTCTACCGTGTACAGATAGACGTCCTGCAGGGCCTTGACTTCCGGTTCGATGTCGCGCGGCACCGCAAGATCCACCATGAACATGGGCCGGTGCTTGCGCCGCTTGAGCGCCCGCTCAACGGCACCCAGGCCAATGATGGGCAGTGTGCTTGCTGTGCAACTCACGACCGCGTCGAATTCATGCAGCCGGTCTGGCAGATCGCCCAGCCGCATCACATCACCGCCGTACTGCGCCGCGAGTTTTTCGCCCCTGTCCAGCGTACGGTTGGCGATGGTGATCGACTGCGGTTTGCGGGCGGCGAAATGGGTTGCACACAGTTCGACCATTTCACCCGCCCCGACGAACAACAGCTTTACATCCCCGAGGTTCTCGAAAAGCTGCCCCGCCAGCCGCACCGCAGCCGCCGCCATACTGATGGAGTGTGCACCGATCTCGGTGGACGAACGCACCTGCTTTGCTACCGCAAACGAGCGCTGGAACAATTGGCTCAGCGTGGTACCCAGCGCACCTGCCTGCTCGGCAGCGCGTACCGCGTCCTTGAGCTGGCCCAGAATCTGCGGCTCACCCAGAACCATTGAATCCAGTCCGCTGGCCACCCGAAACGCGTGGCGTGCTGCCGAACCGTTCTCGAGCGTGTACGCGTGTGAGCGCAGCAGCGAAGGAGAGACCCCTCCCGAGTGCGCCAGCCAGTCCAGCGTGGGCTCAATCTCGGTGTGTTCACCCGCGCAATAGATCTCGGTACGGTTGCAGGTGGAAACTATGGTGGCCTCGGGCGTACGCGAAAGCGCCTGGCGCAAACCCAGCAGCGTGGGTGCTATCTGCTCACTGGCGAACGCAAACCGGCCGCGCAGATCGAGCGGCGCGGTGGTGTGGTTGATGCCTAAAGCCCAGACTGCCATAAGTGATAGTGTGGCCTGATTATAAAATTTGTGCCACCATGGCACCACTGGATACCTTCAACCACCTGATTAACTTCGCCGCACCGGCATGCGCCGTTGCCTTGTTAATGCCCGTTTTTGGCAGGCTCGTGTCGGCCCGCAAGCACGCCGGTCCTGGTTACTGGTACCAGTCGGGGGTCATTTTTGTGGTGGGTATGCTGGTGTTGCTGGCGGGGCTTTGGCTTGGCGGTCGCGACGCAAGAGTCGCGACCTACGCCATTCTGGTGTTGCTCTGCGCGACCACCGAGTGGGCCATGCTGCGCGGCTGGAAGGCTTGACAGCATGGAACGCAATTCAATGCGCCCGCGCTGGGCTGCTCCGGGGCTGCAGCGATCAGATTTCCTCCATTGCGGCTGTGTTGCTGGTGGGGGATAGCCGGCGGCCAACTGACGTGTCTGGCTGTTCCGACATGGACACCTGGTCTCGTCCGGCGTGTTTGGCGCGATACAGGGCCTCGTCCGCCCGCTGGATCAATGTCTCCAGAGACACTGCCGGTCCCGGTGCGGTGCCCGCTACGCCAACACTGACAGTCACCTGAACCGATTGGTCGCCTAGCACTAGCTGCGCCGATGCAGAAACTGCCTCACGCACACGTTCGGCCAACTGCTGCGCCCGTATTTGCGGTGTGTTGGGGAGCAGCACGATGAACTCCTCACCGCCCCAGCGCGCCAGCAAGTCCGTCGTACGCAAGGTTTCACGGCAACGCTTACCCACCTCGACCAGCACCAAGTCACCGGCCTGGTGGCCGTGGGTGTCGTTGATGGCCTTGAAATGGTCCACATCCAACAACAGCAAAGCCAGAGGCTGGTGGTGGCGCCGGGCCAGTTCGATCTCGCGTTCAGCTGCCGGGATAAAGCGCCGGCGGTTGCTTAACCCGGTCAGGCTGTCCACCATCGCGAGTTCATTCACTTGGCTCCAGGCCTGATCGAGTGCAATTACCAGCACAACGCTGCTACCGCCGAACACCAGTGCCAGTGGCACCGGCACCAGAACCGATATCCAGGCAGCATTGCCCATGCTGCCATGGCCCATCAGATGCAAGCTCATCCAGGTCAGGGTGAACGACCCCAAAGAAGCAATAACCACGGTCAGCAAAGTAGCGCGCCAAGCACCCATCCGGCTGACCCGGCGGGAGAAGCGTCTGAACCGTGGCGAACTATCGCGCATGGCCGCAGGCAGTGGCACCGATGCGGTCATGCGGGACGCCGCTCCTACTTGCCGGTCTTGAAGTTGCTGAAAGTACGGGTTTGTATTTTGCGGATATCCTGCGGCAGCGCATCCGGTGCCACCATGGTTTTTGTGGCGGCAGCGTCCAGAAAAATCGACTTGTTCTCAGCCACTTCCTTCTTGACGAATTTCAGCGATGCAGCGTTGGGGTTGGCGTAGAAAACCTTGTTGGTAAGCGACGCGTGTACCTCCGGCCGCAAGATGTAGTTGATGAACAAGTGTGCGTTTTCGACATTCTTGGCGTCTTTCGGAATCGCCATGGTGTCAAAGAACAACGTAGCGCCGGTTTTGGGCACCAGCGCTTCGATGACAACCGGAACCTTGGGCTTTTTCTTGGCCTCTTCGGCGCGGCTACGCGCAATATTGATGTCGCCGGAGAAACCCATCACCAGGCAGGTCGCGCCACTGGCCATTTCCTCGATGTAACCAGAAGACGAAAAACGCGTCACAAATGGCCGGATGGTTTTGAGCAGCTTGGCGGCCTCCGCATAGTCTGCCGCGTCGCGGCTGTACGGGGGCTTGCCCACGTACAGCAGTGCGGCTGGCAGCACTTCAGAGGCCGAGTCGAGCACACTGACACCGCAGCTCTTCAGTTTGCTGACATATTTCGGGTCGAACAGCAGGCTCCAGGCGTTGTCCGGCAGGGGCATGTCGCCCAGCGCCGCCTTTACCTTGTTGACGTTGATGCCCACAGTTACGTAACCCCACATCCAGTCCACCAGGTACTGGTTGCCCGGGTCGAGTTTGGCCAGTTGCTCCAGCAAACCCCTGTCCAGATTGCCCCAGTTGGTCAATTTGGAGCGGTCGAGCTTTTGCAGCAGACCGCCTTCAATCTGGGTTTTGGCGAAATGCGAGCCCGGCACCACGATGTCGTAACCGGTCTTGCCCGCGACCAGCTTGGCGTGCAGCACTTCATTGTTGTCGTAATTGTCGTAGCGGACCTTGATGCCGGTTTCTTTCTCGAAATTCTTGATCGTGTCGTCGGCAATATAGTCCGACCAGTTGTAGATATTGAGCACCTTGGGGTCGGCAGCGTGCGCCGGTCCGAAGCCGAGGGCTGCACTGGTAGTGAGGGCCAACGTAGTAACGATTCTTCTCAATCTGAAAGCCATGGCTGTCTAACCTTTCGTGTCGGGAGAGGGTGCTTGTGCCGGAAACCGAAGCGCCGCTGGAGGCAGCGCGAAATGATACCAAAGGTCAACGCGCGAACGGCAGAAAGACCCCTGAGAACAGGCTCCTAGACTGATCGGCGTTGCTTCTCTTGCAATTGCTGTTGAAGCAGCCGAAGCGTGGTCGAAGCTCCAGGGAGATTCGGGTTGACCCTGATCGCACGTTCGAAATAGGCCAGGGCGCGTTCCGGGTCACCCAACTGCATGTACATCTGCCCGTACCCTGACAGGGCACCAAAGTGGCTGCTGTTGCGCTTGAGGACTTCGTCGCAGTCCTTCATCGACAGCTCAAACTCGCCCATCAGGTAGTAGACCGTGGCGCGTTTGTTCCACGCCTCCGCAAAAGACGGCTTCTTGCGGATGATTTCCGAAAACGTTGCCACGGCTTCCTCGGCACGGGCCATTTCCATGTGCTGCAGGCCGCGTTGGTACAAGGTGTCAATACCCGGGTCTCCGGAGCGGCTCCAGATCTGCCACATGGAGGCAGTGGCCAGCAGTCGCACCTGTTCGTCGTTGTCGCGCAACCTTGCCACCAGGCGTTCGGCGTCGGCCAT
The DNA here is from genome assembly GCA_031412185.1 of Betaproteobacteria bacterium. GTDB lineage: Bacteria > Pseudomonadota > Gammaproteobacteria > Burkholderiales > Burkholderiaceae_C > CAISIP01. The sequence continues at coordinate 5,542 of JANOCN010000911.1, forward strand.
GGTGCCGATTTGCCCGAGCCGCTGCACCGCTGCCCGGCGCGTTTCGGCCGAGCGTTCTTCAATAGCGCGCAGCGTCTGCGCGCGCGTCGGTGCCTTGTCCGCTGCAAATGCTGGCAAGCAGACCACCAGCGTCAGCAGACCGGCCCGAAGCCATGAGAAATGAGACATGGTGCTCTCCTGAGATTAGAGTTGCCAAGGCAGGACGTGCGTCCAGCATGCGGCCACCATCGACCGCTTTTGGTACGAATATGACACTACCGCGAGAACCTTGCAAGCGCAATTTTGGCCGACCTGTTGCAGCGCGCGGCGGCGCAGGTATCCTGGTCGGCCGCCTCAAGCCGCTGAGAACAGGTCCACCCGGTCGGTGATGATGCCGTCGGTGCCAAGCGTCATCAGCCGCTGTGCCGCCCATTGGTCGTTCACGGTGTAGCTCAGGGTTCTGAAGCCCGCCGCCTTGGCCTGGGTCACCGTGGAGTTATCCCACAAGGAATGGTTACAGACCACGGCCACACAACCCAGTGCCAGCGCCCCTTCGATCCAGCCGGTGCGCGCGGCGTCAAGCAGCAAGCCACGCGGCAACTGCGGCTCGGCCGCCTGGGCTGCCTCCAGCGCCTCGACACTGAAGGAAGTGAGCAGAGGCGGCACTGCGCCACCCCGCCACAGGCGCGCAGCGTGCTGGGCCACCACGGTGCCGGTATGGCGCTCGATTCCGGGCGTCGGCTTGATTTCGATGTTCAGAAAATAACCGTTGGAAATGCAGTACCTGGCAATGGCCTCCAAACTGGGCAACGGCTCACCGGCGTAGGCGCGTGAGTGCCAGCCACCCGCGTCGAGCTGCGACAACACCTGCCATGGTGTATCGCCCCCCAGCCCGTTGCCGTTGGTGGTGCGTTGCAGGGTTGCGTCGTGCATCAGGAACGGCACGCCGTCGCTGCTGAGTTTTACATCGCACTCGAACATGCGGTATCCGTGGCTGGCACCGAGGCGAAACGCCGCCAGCGTGTTCTCGGGTGCCAGTTTGCCAGCGCCGCGATGGGCGACCCAGCGCGGGTAGGGCCAAAGTCCCGGGTTCATCGGGAACCTACCGCGCTGAGTGTCGGGTTGCGTTTGCCCGTAGCTGCATCGAACCAGTGCAGACGACCGGGCCGGGGCGTGACATGGATGGTGCTGCCCAGGGCGGGCACCGCGTGCGACTCTTCGGTGCGGATGATCACCACCTCGTCGGCCGTGCCGTGCGACCAGCGACCGTACACCAGACGTTCGGCACCCAGCATCTCTACCGCTTCCACGCGCAGTGCCCATCCGGTGTCGGTAACATCGAGATGTTCCGGGCGGATGCCGGTAATCGTGCCGGGTTTGGCGTCCGGCGCATCGCGCAGAAGGTTCATCGGGGGCGAGCCGATAAAACTGGCCACAAAGGTAGTTGCCGGGCGCGTGTAGACCTCTTCGGGGGTGCCAAACTGCTCCATCACGCCCGCGTTCATCACGATCATGCGCTGTGCCAGCGTCATCGCTTCGACCTGGTCGTGGGTAACAAACAAGGACGTGATGCCAAGCTCGCGGTGCAACTTCTGGATCTCCAGCCGGGTTTGGGCACGCAATTTGGCGTCCAGGTTGCTGAGCGGCTCGTCGAACAGAAAAACCTGCGGCTGGCGTACGATCGCGCGGCCCATGGCGACACGCTGGCGCTGGCCACCGGAGAGCTCTCTCGGTTTGCGCGCCAGATAAGGCCCGAGTTCGAGGATTTTTGCCGCCTTGTCCACCCGTGTCTTGATCTCAGCCAATGGTACCTTGGCAATCTTCAGGCCGTACGCCATATTGTCAAAAACACTCATGTGCGGGTACAGGGCATAGTTCTGGAACACCATGGCAATGTCACGCTCCGATGGCTCCAGGTTGTTGACGACCCGACCGCCTATCGATATGTCCCCCGCGCTGACTTCCTCCAGCCCCGCCACCATTCGCAGCAGCGTGGACTTGCCGCAACCGGATGGCCCGACGATGACGACGAACTCGCCGTCGGATATGTCGGCGCTGACACCATGGATGACCTGGTTGGCGGTCTTGCCCGAGCCGTAGCGCTTGATGACGTTTTTGAGTTGTATGGCTGCCATATTGTTGAGAGTTCCGAGATTCAAGACGCCGATTGGGCGAAGCCTTCCTGGTAGCGCCAGGCGTGGGACAGCCACACAATCTGGCGCTTTCGAAGTGACAATTGCAGTCGCGTTGCAGTTGCAGTTGCCGTTACACGCGCACGCTTGTACAAGCCGAGGACGCCGGGGCGGGTGGCTGCGCTCATGTCACCTGTGCTGGCCTAGGGCCAGCAACTCCTTCTCTACTTCGCTCCGCCACCCGCCCCAACGTCCTCGGCAGCGAGCATGGTTTGTTTGCCGGGGCCGGAAGACCGAGCGCTCCACATCCTCGCAGGATCAGGTCGGCGTGGCGCTTAGCGCAGTGAGGTAGAGAAGCAACTGTGTTCAAAATCAAGCTGCTTTTGCAATATTTTCATGCTTCATGTCCTGTGCATATGTCTGGCTAAAGGCCCGTCCTGAGCGCACGACTGCGTTCATGATGACCAGCAGCTTGTGCA
>JANOCN010000912.1:0-2910 GCA_031412185.1 Betaproteobacteria bacterium
GATATGGCTTGATAGCGCGGCAGCTCGCCAGCGTATGCGTTCTGCATCTGAAATACACTGCTCCCATGAAACTGGCAACCATCAAGGACGGCTCGCGCGACGGCCAGCTGGCAGTGGTATCGCGCGATCTTGGCACTGCACATTATGCGACCGGTATCGCCAACCGACTGCAGCATGTGCTGGACGACTGGAACTTCATTTCGCCGCAACTGCAGGACCTGTACGACACGCTCAACAACGGCAAGGCGGGCCATGCTTTTCCGTTCGACCCGCGCCAGGCGATGGCGCCGCTGCCGCGCGCCTACCAATGGGCCGATGGTTCAGCCTATATCAACCATGTGGAGCTCGTGCGTGCAGCCCGCAATGCCGAGGTACCGCCCAGCTTTTACACCGACCCGCTGATGTACCAGGGGGCGAGTGACGAGTTTTTGGGTCCGTGTGACGAGGTGCGTTGCCCGTCGGAAGCGTTCGGTATCGACTTTGAGTCCGAGCTCGCGGTGATTACCGCCGACGTGCCGATGGGGGCCTCTCCCGAACGTGCGCTGGACGGCATCCGGCTAGTGATGCTGGCCAACGACGTAAGCTTGCGCAAGCTGATTCCTGACGAGTTAGCCAAAGGATTCGGCTTTTTTCAGAGCAAGCCAGCCACCGCTTTCAGCCCGGTGGCGGTAACGCTGGACGAGCTCGGTGACGCCTGGGACAAAGGCCGCTTGCACCTGACCCTGCAGTCGACCTGGAACGGCCGCAAAGTCGGGTTGTGTGACGCCGGACCCGAGATGACCTTCCATTTTGGCCAGCTGATTGCGCATATCTGCAAGACGCGCAACGTGCGGGCTGGTTCCATCGTCGGTTCGGGCACGGTCAGCAACAAGGGTGTGGTGGCCAATGGGCGCACCGAATGGCCCAGGGGTTACAGTTGCATTGCCGAGAAACGCGCCATTGAAACCATTCAAGATGGCCAACCCACGACCGAATTCATGCGCTATGGCGACACCATCCGCATCGAGATGAAGGGCAAAGACGGCCAGAGCATCTTTGGTGCCATCGACCAGAAGATCAGCTCGGCAACTGGTTGATAAAGAGCTTCAGCCCGCGCAGCAGCATTTCCACCGCCACCGCTACCAGAATCAAGCCCATCAGCCGCTCGACGGCGACCACAAAACGTTCGCCCAGCACCTTCTGGATGCGTTCGGCCAGTACCAGCACCACAGCGCAGACCAGCATGGTGACCGTCAGCGCAGCGATCCACTCCATGCGCCGATCGGGTGCTTCCGATACCAGCAGCATCACGGTAGCCAATGCAGAAGGCCCGGCAAGCGCCGGAACCGCCAGCGGGACGATCAACGGCTCGCCAACAATGGACGCCACCTCGGCGTTGGCGGGCGGAAATACCATGCGCAGCGCGATCAAAAACAGGATCACGCCACCAGCTATTTGCAGCGACAAGCCGCTCAGGTTCATCACGCGCAGGAACGCATCACCCACGAACATGAAAGTGAGCAGCAGTGCAAACGCAATCAGCACCTCGCGCACAATCACCCAGGAGCGGCGTTCGGGTGCAACGTTGCGCAAGGCGTTGGCAAAAATTGGAATACTGCCGAACGGATCGGTGATCAGCAGCAACAGGACCGTGGCAGAGGCAAAGGTGTAGGTCATGGCGGTATTGCCCGATTAAACCACCGTGGGTAATGGTGGCGCGCGTGGTCGAAGCGTCAGATAAAGACCGACATCGACATCACGAAGCAAAGTCGCCAGGAGTGCTGCCGATGCGGTAAGCTGTGGCGGGTCCAATCCGGACTTGCCCCTTGGAGTGTTTATGAGCGACTCTGCAAATGCCGGTTTCGGCAAGTTCGTACCAGGCTTCGACTTTTTGCAGAACCTGGCAAAAGGCGCGACGCAATCCATACCGCAGATGCCCAATCTGGCAAATTGGGTATCGCCGTCGCTGAACGTTGAAGAGCTGGAAAAGCGCATCGACGAACTCAAGGCGGTGCATTTCTGGCTCGAGCAGAACTCTCGTGCGCTGGGGGCAACTATCCAGGCGCTGGAAGTGCAGAAAATGACGCTGGCTGCGCTCAAGGGCATGAACTTCAATCTGGGTGATGTGGCCAACGCGTTCAAGCTCAAGGCGGCAGACTCGGTGGCAAGCGGCATGCAGCGGGTTACCGAGAAAGCTGCCAGTACCGCCAAAACCTTGTCCGATGCGGCCTCGAGTGTGGGCAACGCGGCCAAGACCGCAACCGGGTCGGCAAAGGGTGGCAAACCTGCTACCGGCATCGCAGGTTTGGTCGATCCGTTGCAGTTGTGGGGCTCGCTCACCCAGCAATTCCAGCAGATCGCGGCCAGCGCCATGAAGGACGCCACGCGCAATACCGCGATCGATGCGGGCAAGAACATGGCTTCCGGGTTTGCCAAGGAGGCGATCAAGGCAACCAAGGCCGCCACCCGCACTGCCACCCGCAAGACTCCACGCAAGCGCACCAGCGCCTGACTCCCCTCGCCTCTCACGCGACTCACAGGCCCCGGGCACCCATGAAGCTTTTCCCCTACGGCCACGCGACGCACCCCCAGTGGCCGATGGCCGCCGGCCTGGTGCTGGCCCAATTGCGGGCGCAGATGGCCTTGCCAGGCTACGCCAAGGCGCCGACGCTGGCCTTGCTGTATGTCACCGACCACTACGCGGGCGCGGCGCAGGAAATCCTCGACCACCTCAGCGCCGAATTGCCCGGCGTGACCGACTGGGCCGGAACCGTGGGTGTGGGGGTGTCGGCGAACAATGCGGAGTATTTCGACGAGCCGGCGATGGCCGTCATGCTGTGTGATGTGGCGAGCGACCAGTACCGGGTATTTTCCGGCGTGGCGCCGCTGAATATAGGATTCGAGGCGCACACCGCGCTGGTGCATGCCGAC
>JANOCN010000913.1:0-12290 GCA_031412185.1 Betaproteobacteria bacterium
CGACGCGTCTCGCGAGCCGCGGCCTGCAAGGCCTCGCGCAGTACACGAAGTGACAAGCCCCGGGCCGGGTGGAAACCCGGAACGCAAGGGGGCCATATGAATCTGGATCGGATCGACCTGAAGATTCTCGACTGCCTGCAGCAGGATGGGCGCATCTCAAACCTAAAACTGGCCGAGACCGTCGCGCTGTCCCCCACTGCCGTTCTGGCGCGCGTGCAGCGCCTCACCAAAGACGGCTATATCCTGGGCTACGAGGCGCGGCTGAACCCGCTCAAACTCGGGCGCGGCATGATGGTGTTTGTGGAGGTGTTGCTGGACCGCACCACCCCCAACGTGTTCGATGCCTTCAAGGCAGCGGTGCAGGTGCGCGCCGAGATCATGGAGTGCCATATGGTGGCGGGTGGCTTCGACTACCTGCTCAAGACGCGGCTGGCCGACATGGGTGCTTACCGGGAATTTGCCGGTACCGTGTTGTGGCAATTGCCAGGTGTGCGCGAGACCCGTACCTACGCCGTGATGGAAGAGGTGAAAAACTCGACCCATTTGCGCTTGTTGTGAACACCGCCGGGTTTCGTGACTTCTTGCAGGGCTCGCGGGCCCAAGTCTTGCCACAATTCGGTTTTCTGGAGAACACCATGAAGAGCAGCATTACTTTTTCAGCCTCGCTGATTCTCCTGGGCATGGCATCCAGCGCCAGTGCACAGACCATGAAGCCAGGCCTGTGGGAGATCGGCAACAAGATGCAAAGCGCGTCGGGCGAAATGGAAAAAGGCATGGCAGACATGCAGAAGCAGATGGCGGCGATGTCGCCTGAGCAGCGCAAGATGATGCAGGACATGATGGCCAAGCAAGGCGTAGATGTGGGGGCCAGCGGGCTGCGTTCGATGGGCGTCAAGGTCTGCATCACCAAGGAAATGGCCGAGCGTAACGAAGTCGCCACTGCGGAGGGCGACTGCAAAAGTACCAACGCGCCACGCGTCGGCAACACAATGAAGTTTTCGTTTGTCTGCACCAAGCCCCCGTCGAGCGGTGAGGGGCAGGTTACCTTTATTGGCAGCGACGCCTACACCAGCAAAGTGGCGGTGAGCAGCACCCGCAACGGCAAAGCCGAGACCCTGTCTATTGACAGCCAGGGCAAATGGCTGTCGGCCGAATGCGGCGCCATCAAACCGCTGGTTGGTCCCAAGAAGTAGGGTCGGCCATGCGGCTATCCGGTCCGGGGCCGCACACCGAAGATGGCGCTGCCCACCCGCACCAGGGTGCTGCCGGCGTGGATGGCTGCCTCCAGGTCGGCGCTCATGCCCATCGACAGGGTGTCCATGGCCAGTCCGTCTGCATTGAGTTGGTCGAACAGCACGCGAGCGCGGGTGTGCAAGGCGAGTGCAGCCTGGAAATCGCTGCTGGGTTCCGGTATGGTCATGAGACCGCGCAGCTCGAGCCTCGGCAGTTGCGAGACAGCACGAGCCAATGCGGCGAGTTCGAGCGGTGCCACGCCGCCCTTGTTGGCACCGCCGTCGATGTTGACCTGAATACACACCTGCAGCGCAGGCAGGTTACCAGGGCGCTGGTCGCTCAGGCGCTGCGCTGTTTTCAGGCGGTCCACCGATTGCACCCAGTCAAAATTCTCGGCCACCAGGCGCGTCTTGTTGCTCTGCACTGGCCCGATGCAATGCCACTGGACCGCGTGTTGGCGCAGGGCCTGGATCTTCTCCAGTGCTTCCTGAATGTAGTTTTCGCCAAACGATGCCTGTCCAGCGGCCAGGGCTTCTTCAATGGCCGCAGGGCCATAGGTTTTGGAAACCGCCAGTATGCTGACTGAAGCCGGTTTGCGGCCCGCTGCGACGCAGGCTGCAGACACACGGGCACGAACGGCTTGGAGATTGTCTGCAATCATGGTCATAATTGCTGCGTAGCGTAACAAACCGTTGAGGAATCCGTGGACATCACCCAATTGCTCGCGTTCAGCGTCAAGAACAAGGCCTCCGACCTGCATTTGTCGGCCGACTTGCCGCCCATGATCCGAGTGCACGGTGATGTACGCCGCATCAACGTGGAGCCGTTGGACCACAAAGCCGTTCACGCCATGGTGTATGACATCATGAACGACACCCAGCGCAAGAACTACGAAGAGTTTCTGGAGATCGATTTCTCGTTCGAGATCGAGGGCCTGGCCCGGTTCCGTGTCAATGCATTCAATCACAACCGGGGAGCCGGCGCGGTGTTCCGCACCATCCCTTCCAAGATACTGTCGCTGGAGCAGCTCAACGCCCCCAAGATATTCGCCGAGCTCGCGCTCAAGCCGCGCGGCATGGTGTTGGTAACCGGCCCCACGGGTTCCGGCAAGTCCACCACGCTCGCGGCGATGGTGAACTACTTGAACGAGACCGAGTTCGGCCACATCCTGACGGTGGAAGACCCGATTGAGTTTGTCCACGAGTCCAAGAAGTGCCTGGTGAACCAGCGCGAGGTCGGGCCGCATACGCTGAGTTTTGCCGCCGCGTTGCGTTCCGCCCTGCGCGAAGACCCAGACTGCATCCTGGTGGGTGAAATGCGTGACCTCGAAACCATCCGCCTGGCCATGACGGCTGCCGAGACCGGCCACCTGGTGTTCGGCACTTTGCACACGTCCAGCGCCGCAAAAACGATTGACCGGATCATTGACGTGTTTCCGGCGGACGAGAAGGAAATGGTGCGCGCCATGTTGTCAGAGTCGCTGCAGGCAGTGATATCGCAGACGCTGTGCAAAACCAAAGATGGCCAGGGCCGCGTGGCGGCCCACGAGATCATGCTGGGCACCAGTGCCATCCGCAACCTGATTCGCGAGGCCAAGGTGGCGCAGATGTATTCTTCGATCCAGACCGGCAACAGCGTGGGTATGCAGACACTGGACCAGAACCTTACCGACCTGGTGAAACGCAACGTCATCAGCCCAGCCGAGGCGCGCTCCAAAGCCAAGATTCCCGACAACTTTCCGGGCTGAACACGCAGCAGCACCCAGGAGCGCCAATGAAAGGAATATTCGACATTCTCCGGCCCAAAGCGCGGCCCGACGCACCGCAAGACAAGCAGGACTCGATCCTGTTCAGCACGGCGTTTGCCGGCCTGGGTGTCGATGCGTCCTTGCTGATCCCGTGGGAGGCCAGGGCGGTGGAAATAGACGCCAAACGCCTGACGGCGACCCGTGGTACCAAGCTGCTGCAGAGTTTGTGGGCCAAAGACAAATACATGAGCCACCTCAACTCGGAGGCCATCCAGACCATGGAGCGTTACTTCGACTTCGCCACGGTGCCTGCCAACCGCGACATCATCCGGCAAGATGAATACGGTAACTTCATGGTGGTGTTGCTGTCAGGCACCATCGCGGTAGATCGGGTCCAGCCCTGGGGTGAACGCCTGCGCCTGGCAGAAACCCGGCCTGGTGAGATTCTGGGCGAAATGTCGCTGCTCGACAGCGGCATACGTTTCTCGGCGTGTACGACCATGAACGAATGCGAGATAGCGGCGCTCAGCGCAGAGGCTATGGATGACATGATGTCGGGCGATTCGCATCTCGCGGCCAACTTGATCGCCTTGCTGGCCCGCAAGTTGTCACTTCGCCTTCGGGTCGTCAGCGCGCGTCTCAGTGAAAAGAAATGACAACCCTGGAACCACAATCTCATGGAACGCGACCAGGCTACCAAATTTATCAATGACCTGCTCAAGTTGATGGTCAGTCGCAACGGCAGCGACTTGTTCATCACGGGCGACTTTCCACCGGCCATCAAGGTCGATGGAAAGGTTACCAAGGTCTCGCCACAGCCACTCAACGCAGCCCACACGCTGGCGCTGGCACGCTCGGTGATGAACGACAAACAGGTGGCGGAGTTTGAGCGCACCAAAGAGTGCAACTTCGCCATCTCGCCGCCTGGCGTAGGCCGGTTCCGGGTCAACGCCTTCATTCAGCAAGGCAAGGTCGGCATGGTGATGCGGGTGATCCCGCAGGTGCTGCCCACCATCGACGGCTTGGGGGTACCGCAGGTTTTGAAGGAAATCGTTACTTCCAAACGCGGCCTGTGCATCATGGTCGGCGCAACCGGCTCGGGTAAATCCACCACATTGGCTGCCATGGTCGATTGGCGCAATGAAAATACCTATGGTCACATCATCACCATTGAAGATCCGGTGGAGTTTGTGCACATGCACAAGAATTGCGTGGTGACACAGCGCGAAGTGGGCCTGGATACGGATAGCTGGGAAATTGCGCTCAAGAACACCCTGCGCCAGGCACCTGACGTGATCTTGATGGGTGAGATACGCGACCGGGAAACCATGGAGCATGCGGTCGCGTTTGCGGAAACCGGCCACTTGTGCCTGGCCACGTTGCACGCCAACAGCGCCAACCAGGCGCTCGACCGCATCATCAACTTCTTCCCCGAGGAGCGGCGCTCCCAGTTGTTGATGGACTTGTCGCTCAATCTCAAGGCACTGGTATCGCAACGGCTGATCCCCAAGCAGGACGGCAAGGGCCGCTCCGCCGCTGTGGAGATCATGCTCAACACGCCGCTGATATCCGACTTGATCTTCAAGGGCGACGTGTCCGAGATCAAGGAGATCATGAAGAAGAGCCGCAACCTCGGCATGCAGACCTTCGACCAGGCATTGTTTGACGCCTACGAGAACAACGTAATTTCTTACGAGGACGCGCTACGCAACGCCGACTCGCTGAACGACCTGCGCCTGCAGATCAAGCTCAACAGCCAGCGCGGCCGTACGCAAGACCTGAGCGCGGGGACCGAAAATTTTGCCATAGTCTGAGAGATTGTGGGACAGACTGGATACCTGAGACCTTGCGGGACAGACCGCAGCTACACGAAGTGAGCAAGCTCTGTCTCCCAACACTTCGTAATGCCTCCGGGATCCCAACTACAAAAGCAGCCGAAGGCGCATCACTCAATCCCCTGAGCAACCAGCCAGCGCACAGTGCTCTTGTCCATCAACACCGATTCCCTCTACCCATGCCAAGTACCAACCCCAAAACCTACACCGCCACCCCTTCCCGCAAAGTTGCCTTCCTCGGCCTGGGCGTCATGGGCTATCCGATGGCCGGGCATCTGGCACTGGCCGGGCACCAGGTAACGGTGTACAACCGCAGCGCCGCCAAGGCCGCTGCCTGGTGTGCCGAGTTTGCCGCCACAACAGCACCTAAAAGTGCTGCCACACCGCGCCTGGCGGTGGCTGACGCGGACATCATCTTCTGCTGCGTCGGCAACGACGACGACTTGCGCAGTGTCGCCCTGGGTGAAGACTTGGGCAATGGCAAGCGCGCTGACCAAGGAGCATTTGCGGGCATGAAGGCGGGTGCCATATTGGTGGACCACACCACTGCGTCAGCCGACGTGGCGCGCGAGTTGTCTACACACGCTAAAGCGCTCGGCCTGCATTTTGTGGATGCTCCGGTGTCCGGGGGGCAGGCCGGGGCGCAGAACGGCATGTTGACCGTGATGTGTGGTGGCGACCAGGCCGCTTTTGAAGCTGCATCCCCGCTCGCCATGGCATTTGCCCGCGCCTTTACCTTGCTCGGTGGCAGCGGGGCCGGCCAGCTGGCCAAAATGGTGAACCAGATCTGTATTGCAGGGCTGGTACAAGGCCTGAGCGAAGCGATTGCCTTTGGTGCGCGGGCCGGTCTGGATATGCCGCAGGTGCTCGACGTGATCGGCAAGGGTGCTGCGCAGAGCTGGCAGCTCGACAACCGGGGCAAGACCATGGTTGCCGACAAGTTCGACTTTGGCTTTGCAGTGGACTGGATGCGCAAGGACCTGGGACTGGTGCTGGATGAAGCCAGGCGCAACGGTGCCCGCTTGCCGGTGACCGCGCTGGTGGACCAGTTCTATGCCGACCTGCAACAGACCGGCGGCGGGCGCTGGGACACCTCCAGCCTGGTCAAGCGCCTGCGCTAGCTGGCAGGCGGGCGAGGGACTGCGCGCACTGGCTCAGGTTTTCGGCGCTGTCGCCGGTGCCGGACCAGACTGCGGCAAGGTGCGTTGCAGCTCTTCTTCCGAGATGATTTCAAGTACCCGCACCACTTTTTGGACACCGCTTGTACTGCGCGCAATATCGGTTGCGCGGGTTGCTTCACGTTGCGTCACCCGGCCCATCAGGTAGGTGGTGCCTCGCTCGGTGATTACCTTGAAGGCGTTGGCAAAAAGGTCTCTGGTGTCGATCATTGATGCTTTGATCTTCCCGGTGGTCAGCGCATCCGACGAGCGCTGCGTCAGGGAAGTATTGCCCTGCACCGCCAGTTCGTTGACGGTGGCCCGCACGTTCTCGACCCGTGAGACGATTTGCTCAACCAGCTGTTTGTCCTGTGCATTCGGCACCTCGCCAGTCAGCAGCACCTGGCGGTTGTAGCTGGTGACGTTCACGTGCACCCGGTCCCCCAGGTTTTCGCGGATGCGTCCGGCCGCCCGCAGCTCAATGCCTTCGTCTTCCAGCTGCGCGCCCGAGGTACGCCGGTCGGTTGCCACCAGTGCGCCCATGGCTGCACCGCCCAGTATGATCGGCGCGCACGCCGTGAGCGTGCCTCCGAGCGCAGCAACACACAGCAGCATTACGCAAGAATTCCAGTTGATGGTTCTCATGGTGTTGTTTCCTCTTGTTCACCCAGTAGTTGTGTATCGACCGCATCAAAGATGCAATGCAGCGCAAGCAAGTGCACTTCAAGGATACGCGCGGTGCGGTCATGCGGAACGCAGATGTGGATGTCGGTATCACGCAGCAAGTGCGCCATTTTTCCGCCACCTTGCCCGGTCAGCCCGACCACCACCATCTCGCGTTCGTGCGCAGCGTGAATGGCATCGAGCAGGTTGGCGCAGTTGCCGCTGGCAGATATCGCCAGCAGCACATCACCCGAGCTGCCGAAAGCGCGCAGCTGCCGCGCAAAAATAGCGTTGAAGCTCTGCTCGTTGGCAATCGCGGTCAGTGTCGAGCCGTCGGTGGAAAGCGCGATGGCCGCGAGCTCGGGCCGGTCGCGTTCAAACCGCCCGACAAACCCGGCCGCAAAATGTTGCGCGGCGGCGGCGCAGCCACCATTGCCACACGCCAGCACCTTGCCACCACTGGTTACACAGACCATCATGGCCTGCACTGCGGCGGCTATCGGCCGACTCAACACCTGCGCAGCCTGGTACATCAGGTCTGCGCTGTCAATAAAGTGTTGTTCTATGCGCTGCTCTAGCATGGTGGCGATGATACCCGTGCGTAATCCAGCGCGACATCTGTGGCGGGTGCAAAACGCATCGGCAACCGCGTGCAACGCGCCATGCGCCGACTGCGGGCGGTTCAGCCCGCATCAAAGGCCGCCCGTAACCACTCGATGTTTTCGCCTTCGATAAGCACCACGTCAAAGCGGCATGGCGGCGGCGCGCGCAGGCGCAGAAGGTAGTGCCGCGCGGCAAAAACGATGCGCCGTTGCTTCAACCCACCCACGCTGGCGGCGGCACCACCGTGTGTCGCCTTGCGCCGGGCACGCACCTCCACGAACACCGTGGTTCCGTCGATGGCGCGCATGATCAAGTCGATTTCGCCGCCGCCACGCCCCGGCGTCCGATAATTGCGCTCGATCAGACGCAGCCCTGCGCGCTGCAGATAACGCAACGCAGCGTCCTCGGCGGCATCACCGGCCTGTTTGGTGGTCGGTGCGCCGGGCGCAGCCTTGAACCTGGGAATCAGCATTGACACCATCTTATGCCCTCGCCCTCACTGCGGCGCACGACGCGGCGGCGGCGCAGCACTACCCGCCCGCGGCGCTGTACGTGGTGGGCACACCCATCGGCAATCTGGCCGACATCAGCCTGCGCGCCCTGCATGTGTTGCAGCTCGTGGACACGGTCGCCTGCGAAGATACCCGGCACACCCAGGCCTTGCTGCGCGCCTACGGCATAGAGAAAACCAGCGAACGCCTGCTGGCGCTGCACCAGCACAACGAGCGTGAGGCGGCTGAGCAGGTGGTGCAACGCCTGAAGCTCGGCCAACGCGTGGCGTACGCCAGCGACGCGGGCACACCGGCCGTGAGCGACCCCGGCGCGCGCCTGGTTGCGGCAGTGCGCGCCGCCGGCCTGCGGGTGGTTCCCATACCCGGGCCCAGCAGCGTGACGGCAGGACTCAGTGTGTCCGGTGCCAGTGCAGAAGCGGCAGACAACGGCGGTTTTGTATTCGCCGGTTTCCTGGCGTCCAAATCGACCGAACGCGCAACACAGGTCGCCGCACTGGCGGCCGAGGCGCGCGCGGTGGTATTGCTCGAAGCGCCGCACCGGATCGAAGCGCTGGCAACTGCGCTGGCGGGGTTGGGCCAGCGCCGCGTCACGGTAGGGCGTGAGTTGACCAAACAGTTTGAAGAAATCGCCACGCTCACTGCGTTGGAGTTTGCGCCCTGGCTGGCCGCCGACAGCAACCGGTCGCGCGGCGAGTTTGTGCTGGTGCTGCACCCGCAGGCACCGACTGCTCCCGAGGGCGACGAAAGCCGTGTGTTGCAGTTGCTGCTGGCCGAGCTGCCGCTCAAGACGGCCGTAAAGCTGGCAGCCGATATCACCGGCGCGTCGCGTAATGCCTTGTACGAAACTGCGCTGGCGATCAAGCGCGGCGAACAGGCGGGGGCGGGTTAAACGCACGGTCTGGTAATCAGGGTGATGGGTTCCTCGCGGCTGCCAGTCCACCCAGGGAGGCACAGCATCAGACCGGCGTAGCACGCGTCTCTGTTAGCGATCACAAATCTCGTCGTACCCGCGCCCGAGAAACTGGATAAAACAAAATCCGTGACCAAACGGGTCGGACATCAATGCGAGTTTGCCCCATTGGCGCACCGAGACCGGCTTTTCCAGCTGAGCTCCCGCTGCAAGCGCAGCGTGCATTGCGGTGTCGATATCGTCCACCGCGAAGTCCAGATGCACCGGTGTCCAGTGACGCGCGTAGTCCCTGCGCTGCGCCGTGGTGTCTGCCGCCACCGAGCCAGTCTCCTTGAGCAACAGGTAGATGGGGGAGGAACTGCCCAGCATCTCTACCCCCGAGCCACCGAATTTGCGGCCAACGCGCAGGCCGAATGCGGCGCTGTAAAAGGCGATGGCCTTGCTCAGGTCGTCAACGTCGATATTCACCAGCAGGCTCATGAAAGCGTCTTCCCCATTTGCACTGCGTCGATCACGCCTTCGTAGTAGCCGGGCACCGTGCCGGACTGCGTGAACCCGAGCTTGGCGTAGAAGGCGATGGCCGCGCGGTTGTCGGCTCGGGCTTCCAGTCGAATGTGGTTGATGCCCGCCGACCGTGCGGACTGCTCCAGCCAGGCCAGCAGCCGAGCACCCAGGTGCTGGTGGCGCTGGGTCGGATCGACGGCCAGCAGCGCCAGATGGGCCGTTTCATCGCCATAGTGCATGATGCCAAAACCCCGCACCTGGTCCCGCTTCAAGACAACGGCAACATTCGTCGATGGGTCGTGTATGGCGTGCAGCACGCGTGTCGCGGTCCAGCTCCAGTCCAGGCCGTGTTCGATGTTGTCGCGCGAGAGCTCGGCAATATGCCGCGCGTCTGCAGGCAGCGCAAGGCGGATGTCGGGGAGTACCAGCATGGCAATCGCCGCCTTACCCCCAAACCTGCCCCGCCACCCGCATCATGTTGCCGCCCATCACCCGCGCCGCCTCGTCGGCGCTCATGCCGGTGCGCTGCAGTGCGTCACCCAGGACGGCCCAGCTTTCTATCGGCGGGTAGGTGGATTTGGAGATGCTGCGGTCGTACCCGGCCGACTTGGGCCACCAGTAGCTGGGGTCGTAGTCGCCAGGCGGGTTGTCGTTGAGTTCGCTTTGTTGAAAGCTGATATCCAGGCCGATACCCGCGTGTTCCACACCCACCATGTCCGCCACGTAGGCAGCGTGGCGGGCTACGTCGTCGGCGTCGGGTGTGCGGGTGCCGAGGAAGATGGAAACGCCGGACACACAAACAACACCACCGGTTGCCGCACAGGCCTTGATCTGTTCGTCGGTCACGTTGCGGCCGTGTTGCACCAGCGCCAGCGGATTCGAATGGCTGAAGATGACCGGCTTGGCCGACTCGGCCATGATGTCCAGGCTGCATTTGCGGCCGGTGTGCGAGCAGTCCATCAAGATGCCTGCCGCGTTGATGGCAGACACCACTTTTTTGCCCAGCTGCGTGAGGCCTTGTTCGACGTCGTGGCAACCACCAGCGACGCTGTTGTTGCGGTTGTACGCCAGGTGCATCTGGCGCACGCCCAGATCGCGGTACAGCGCCACCATCTCGGGCTGTTCCAATAGCGGCATGGCACCTTCCAGATCGAACCCGATCGCGAGTTTTCCGCAGGCGGCAGCCTGGTCGATGTCCTGTACCGTGTGGGCCATGACGTACCGGTCAGGGCGCGCTGCAATCGTCGCGCGGAACCCAGCGATAACCGCCATCACCTGGGTGACCGGGTTCATGTCCATGCCGATATTGATCGACACATAGTTCACGCCAGCCGCGTGCAACCGGTCGATGGGTGCGAAGTCGGCTTGCGGGTGCAGGGGCAGACAGGCGTGGGCTTCCCAATTGATCATTTGTAGCTCTTTCTTCGAGGGAATCGGGGTCGGGGGAATCGGGGTCAGAGCCCAATGTGTCTAAACCGCGAATTTCCGCCGTACATCATGGGCGCTTCAGGCGACCGGTACTTCGCGCCGAAAGCCGGTGGATGCGACCATCAGGTTGCGCGTGTATTCATCCGTGACGCGGCTTGCCGCCAGGTCGGCGGCAGACAACAGCTCTACGGTTTGGCCGCGTTGCATCACCATCAGGCGCTCGCACATATGCGTAACCACGGCCAGGTCGTGGCTGACCATGATGAAAGTCAGGCCGCGTTTCTTGCGCAGGTCTTCCAGCAGGTTTAGCACCTCGGCCTGCACCGAAGCATCCAGCGCAGATGTAGGTTCGTCCAGCAGCAGAATTTGCGGCTCCAGAATCAGCGCACGTGCAATCGCGATGCGCTGGCGTTGCCCGCCCGACAGCTGGTGCGGAAAACGAAACCGGAAGCCGGTGCCCAGGCCGACTTCGTCGAGTGCGCGTTCTATGCGTGTTTCGGCGTCGCCCATACTGTGGATAGCCAGCGGTTCGGCCAGGATGCGGTCTACCGTCTGGCGCGGGTGCAGCGAGCCATACGGATCCTGGAACACCATTTGTACGAGCCGACGAAACGGTTTGCTGCCCGGCTGCGGTAGAGGTGCCGGGCTTTTGTCCACCGTGCTACCTACCAATTGCACCGTGCCCGATTGCCGGGGCGCCAGGCCGCAAATGGCGCGCAACACGGTCGATTTGCCAGAGCCCGATTCGCCCACGATTCCAAAACTTTCACCCGCCTCGACCCGCAGCGAGCTGTCGGCCACGGCCACGAAACCGTCGTAGACCACGCGCAGGTTCTTCACCTCGATACCGACGTGTCCGGCGGTTGAAGGCACAGGCCCGCTCACAGCGCCCACTCCGGTTTGCGGTCCAGGGTGGGCAAAGGATGGCGGTCATCTGCCAGTTGCGGCAGGCAGTTCAGCAGGCCGCGCGTGTACGGGTGTTTGGCATCCGCCAGGCCACCGGCAGACACTTCTTCCACCACCCGCCCCGCATACATCACCAGGATGCGGTCGCAAAAAGTCGACACCAGGCGCAGGTCGTGCGATATGAAGATCAAGCCCATGCCGCGCTGCACCACCAGCGCGTCCAGAATGGCCAGTACCTGCAGTTGCACCGTCACGTCCAGGGCCGAGGTGGGTTCGTCGGCGATCAGCAGGTCGGGGTTGGCGATCAGCATCATCGCAATCATGGCGCGTTGGCCCATGCCGCCCGACACCTCGTGCGGATACAGCTTGTAGACGCGTTCGGGCTGGTCGATCTGCACTGCCACCAGGGCGGCCAACGCCTTGGCGCGTGCGTCCCTGGCGGAAATCTGGGTGTGGGCACGCAAAGTCTCCACTACCTGGTCGCCAATCGTCATCACCGGGTTGAGCGAAAACTTGGGGTCTTGCAGCACCATGGCGATGCGCCCACCGCGCAATTCGCGCCGCTGCTTCGGGCTGCAGTGCAACAGATCCACACCATTGAACTCCAGCCGTTTGGCAGTGACGATACCCTCGGGTGCGGTCAGGCCCAGGATCGCACGCCCGGTCTGCGACTTGCCGGATCCGGACTCTCCCACGATGCCCAGGCGTTCGCGGCCGAGGGTGAAGGACACCCCGCGCACGGCTTCGGTCCGCCCGCCGTCGCGGTTTGGAAACGAAACCCGCAGGTCCTCT
>JANOCN010000914.1:0-1853 GCA_031412185.1 Betaproteobacteria bacterium
AACCGCCAATACCCTGGACGAGCGAGCGCTCCCGCTGACATGCACCAGCAGGCTTCGGTAATCATTCATCATCGGGCTCCTTCGGGATCGAATCGGTTCAAATGGCAATCCGGATCAGGCGGCGGGCACTACAGAGTTGTCGCCTACCCTGGACTCCGGGACGACATGTTTGACGATCGTCACCGGCAGCGGCGACGCGAGCACAACTGCCTGAGATACCGAGCCCAGCAGAGCACTGCGCAGGAAACCCCTGCCTCGCGCTCCCATGATGATATGCTCGCAGGAGTGACGCTGTGCGATTTCCAGTAACGTCTGCGCGGGCTCGCCCGAAGCTATTTCGCGCTCAAAGGAGCATTGCGCGGACTCGAACAGCCTTTCGGCACCTTCGAGCGCACGCGCGCCAACGGCGCCGGTCACGCGCTCCAGTACTTCGGCATCAGGCCCCAACATCATTTCATACGTGTATACCGGTTCCTGCACAGTGGCCAGCACAAAGCTTGCCCGCAGGCCTTCGTGCCGCAAGCGGAGCGCGTAGCGCACGGCGTCAAGTGCGGCCTCGGAGCCGTCGACGGGAACAAGGATTTTCACGGGTTATTTTTCTGGAAGTTCGCCATGGCTGTGGTTCCAGGCATGTTTCGCCACGACCAGCCATTAAGCCACGGCCGATACAAGCATCAGCGCAGCAGTGGCGAGCCCCTAGTCCGAGCTGACTGCATCGAATAGATTGAAAGCCTGGATCGCAGCGCAGGGATCGTAGCCGCTGCCCGCTATCACCCAGCCAGAAAACTCCCTACCAACTCCAGCTGATCGGGCACATTGAGCGCGGGGGCGTGGCCGCAGTGGGCGATGGTCACGACTCGGGCGCGCGGGCCGCGTTGCGCCATCTGCGCTGCCGTGTCGGCCTCCAGCAGGTCGGAGTCCACGCCACGCAGGCACAACACCGGAATGGCCAGGCTGTCGTAGTCGGCCCAGCGGTCGTGGTCGTTGGGGTAGTTCACGAATTGCTGCACCATGGCCGGGTCGTAATGCGGGGTCACACGGCCGTCGGGCAGGCGACGCGTGGAGGTCTCGGTGAGTCGGCGCCATTGCGCGTCGGTCAAGAAGCCGTAGGGCTTGTAGACGGTGCGAAAGTAATGCTCCAGCTCGGACACCGTGGCAAATGCAGACGGGTTGCCCGCATAACTGCGGATACGGTCGAGCGCAGTTGCTGCCACCTGCGGACCCATATCGTTCATGACCAGCCTCCCGATACGTCCGCGCAACGGTCCGGCAGCCGCCACCAACCCGATCGCTCCTCCCATGGACGTGCCGACCCAATCGAATCTGTCAAGCCCCAATTGGTCCGCCAATGCGGTCGCCAGCTGTGCGTAGAAGCCGAGGCAATATTCGGCCTTGGGGTCTGGACTCCACTGGCTCAACCCGCGTCCGATGGTGTCCGGGCAAATGACCCGGTAGCCCTGTGCAGGCCTACTCAGATGGGCGGCCAGCTCGTCCATGTCGCGGCCGGTGCGCGCCAGTCCATGCCAGGCGATGACGGTCGGCATGTGCGCTGCACCCCACTCCATATAGTGCAGCTCGCGACCGGCACACCGGATGTAGTTCGAGGTGGGGTTCATCGCGCGCCTTTGGCCGCGGCAGCCGACGTGCCGCGCAAACGCAGCCGCCCCACCACACCGGTCGGAAAGTAATACACCGACAGCACAAACAACACACCCAGCCACAACAACCACCGGTCGGGCGACAGCAGCGCCGCCAGCCACGGCAGCCCGCTGCCGCGTCACTGCCGAGTTTGAGCAGGTCCTGCAGATAGCTCTGCGCCACCATGAACAGCGCTGCGCCTACCGCAGCGCCGT
>JANOCN010000915.1:0-8075 GCA_031412185.1 Betaproteobacteria bacterium
GACTTGAGGAAGTTGATGATGCGCTGGATTTCAATCACGGCGATCGGGTCGATGCCGGCAAACGGTTCATCCAGCAGGATAAAGCGCGGTTGTGTTGCCAGCGCCCGCGCGATCTCGACCCGCCTGCGTTCGCCGCCCGAAAGCGACAGGGCTGGGGCATGGCGCAGGTGCTCCACCCGCAAGTCCTGCAGCAGCGACGTCAGCCGTTCTTCGATCTCGGCCCGCGGCATGGCACGACCGTCCGGGCCGGACTGCAGCTCCAGCACAGCGCGCACGTTGTCTTCAACATTGAGCTTGCGAAAGATCGAGGCTTCCTGCGGCAGATAACTCAAGCCCAGTCGGGCCCGCCGGTGGATCGGCATGTGCTCGACCGATTTACCGTCAATCGTGATGTCGCCGGAACTGGCGCGCAGCAGACCCACAATCATGTAAAAGGAAGTTGTCTTGCCCGCTCCATTGGGTCCCAGCAGGCCTACCACTTCGCCTTTGCCAACCGCCAGCGAGACGTCTTTGACCACCATCCGGCTGCCGTACGATTTCTGCAGATTACGTGCTTCCAGGCGGCTGACAGATGACGTACCCGCAGCGGGCAGCGCGGCAGAGGACACCGCCGGAGGTGCCTCCATCACGGTGCTGCCCATCACTTCTTGTCCCCACCCAGGGTGGTGGAGCTGCGCAATGCCGCGGCGGCAGGCACGGTTGCGGAGGCCGGGCTCGCTGGACGGGACGCATCGGTACGCGGTGTCAACATCGCCCGCACACGCGGCGCAGGCCCGGCAGCAGCCGTTTTGGTGGGGCCACCATCTACGGTGACGACGCTGGTGATGTTGTCCATGACAATCACCACACCGGTCATCTCATCATTCAGCGTAGTGCCCATATAACGTCGCACTTGCGCCCGCTGCAGGAACTTGACCGTGTCGGTCTTGCTGTCGTATTCGATAACCTCGCCCTCTCCCTCCATGAATTCATCCGGGAAGCCGGGCCGCGCATCGCGTTTTTGCCGGAAGAACGCGAGTTTGCCGGGTTCCGCCTTGACCACACCAAACTGGTTGCCCTCGGGGTCCTGGCGCACATCGAGCTGGCCACCACGAATGATGATGGTGCCTTTGGTAAGCACTACCCGGCCGGTGAAGACGCTGGTCTGTTTGGCGTCGTCATACCGCAAGGCATCCGACTCGATATTCATCGGCTTGTTGCGATCAGCCTTCTCGGCCCAGGCGCTGGCCCCAAGCATGAGGCATGCCAACAGCAGCGCAATTTGAAAAGGTGGCGGGTTCATAGGGGCACGAATCTTGCAGTCAGTCCTGCATTTTGATTGTAGCCCCGGCGTACAGGCGCCAGTCGGGTGCTTACTTCCCCGCGCGAATCTCGGTGATCAGGTAGTCGGCAATCTGCAGTGCCCGCGGCATGTTCTTGGACAAAGTGCCGTCGGTATAGAAGCGCCCGGCAACGCCGATGGCGGGCACCCCCTCCACTTTGTAGGCGTTTTGCAATTGGGTGGCACGCCCGGCCTTGGTAGCGACCGTGAAAGAGTTGTACTGCTCGGCGAACTTGGTTTTGTCCACCCCCTGTTTTGCCACCCAGTCCGCAATCTCGGCACCCTTGGCACCTTTGCCCAGTTGTTTGTCGGCATGGATCGCAGCGAATACTTTGGGGTGCAGTTTGTCCAGCAAGTCCATCGACTCGAGCGCATAAAAAAGGCGCTGCAGCGGAACAAAATCGTCCCGAAAACCGACTGGCACACGGCGTACCACCACGTCTTTCGGTGCCCGCTTGATCCAGGCTTCAAGTGTGGGTTCAAACGCATTGCAGTGTGGACAGTCGTACCAGAAAAACTCGATTACTTCGATCTTGCCGGCCGGCGCTTCCACGCCGGCACGCTTGTCGAGCACCAAATAGTCGGTGCCGGCTTCCGGCCTGGCCGCCTGCGCCTGCGCCAAAGGCCAGGTGACCTGACCCGCCACCAACACAGACGCGCTGAGCGCGGAAAAATCACGACGGTTCATTCTTCAATACTCCAGAAAATTGGCAAAAAAGTGCTGCAAGTCGGACATGGCCCATCACAAAAAGTTCAGCGCTGCACCCGCACCAATGCCGCTTCCATGCCCAATGCTTCCAGTCTTTCTTTGGACTTGTCGGCATCTTCCCGCTTGTCAAACGGGCCGATGCGCACCCGAAATACCGTTCGGCCCGACTGTTCGCGCTCCGACACCCGCGCCTCGATGCCACCCAGCGACAGTTTGGCGCGTTGGCTTTCGGCATCTTCCGCAGTGCGGAAAGCCCCGGCCTGTACAAAATAAGAGAACGGATCAGCCGCCGTCGTGGATGACCGCGACTTGGCCAGATCGCCCAATGGGTCGGCCGACGGATTGGTCTTGGCATCGGCCCGGTTGTCGAGTTTCGGGGCCACCGGTACCACCAGCGGCACATTTCTTGCAGTCGCCGACGCTGCCTCAGCCGGTGCTGCCGCTGTTGACGGTGCCGAAGCCGGCGTCGCCGCGCGGGCCGGCGTTTTGCCATACAACGGGGCGTTCGGATCCCAGTCCTTGTTCTTGCGGGCTTCTGCAGCATCCTGGTCGGTAGACCGGCTCTGGCCCTTGTTCACAAAAGGAATCGGCACCTTGGTCACATAGACCGCAACGGCCAGCGCAGCGCCCAGCCCAATCACGATGCCGATGATGAGCCCGAGAAAAGTCCCACCGCGTTGCTGCTTCATGCCCTGCCCTTGTCAAAAAAACCCATGGTCACCAACCCGTATCGCGCCCAAATTCACATCTTCTGCGGTGCGCTCACACCCAGCACCGCCAGCCCGTTGCGCAACACCTGCGCCGTGGCCGCAACCAGCGCCAGCCGGGCCAGGCGCAGCGGCAGCTCGTCCACCAGAATCCGCTCGGCGTCATAGTAACTGTGGTAACTGGCCGCCAGGCCCCGCAGATAAAAAGTGACATCGTGCGGCGCGAAATCGTCTGCGGCGGCAGTCAGCATTTCCGGGTATTTGGCCAGCTCCAGCATCAGGCCCAGCGCTTGCGGGCTCTGCAGCGGGTCCAGCGCCACATCGCGCAGCGAATTTGGGTCGCCCCCCCAGCTGGCCAACACCGAACAAATCCGGGCATGGGCGTATTGCACGTAGTAGACCGGGTTGTCGTTGTTTTGCGCCAGCGCCAGATCCACATCAAATATGTATTCGGTGTCGGGCTTGCGGCTGAGCAGAAAGAAGCGCACGGCGTCTTTGCTTGTCCACTCGATCAGGTCACGCAAGGTCACGTAGGAGCCCGTCCGCTTGGATATCTTCACCTCCACCCCGCCGCGCATGACACGCACCATGGTGTGCAACACGTAGTCGGGGTAACCCGCCGGGATACCGACGTTGGCCGCCTGCAGACCGGCCCGCACCCGGGCGATGGTGCCGTGGTGGTCGGTGCCCTGGATATTCACCACGCGATCAAAACCGCGCTCCCATTTGCTGATGTGGTAGGCCACGTCGGGCACAAAATAGGTGAAGCTGCCGTCGCTCTTGCGCATCACACGGTCTTTGTCGTCGCCGTAGTCGGTCGAGCGCAACCACAACGCGCCATCTTTCTCGAAGGTCTTGCCGGCCTCCTGCAACCTTTGCACAGCCGCATCGACCCGGCCGCTGGTGTACAGGCTGGACTCCAGGTAATAGTGGTCGAACTTCACCGAAAAAGCCTGCAGGTCCAGGTCTTGCTCGCGGCGCAAGTAGGCCACCGCGAACTCGCGGATCGCATCGATATCACCCACGTCGCCGCTTGCGGTGGTTTCGCGATCATCGGCGCGCACGGTCTTGCGTGCCAGAAAGTCGGTGGCAATATCGGCAATGTATTCGCCGTTGTAGGCTGCCTCGGGCCATGCGGGGTCGCCCGGCTTGAACCCTTGCGCGCGCAGCTGGGTACTGCGGGCCAACGTGGCAATCTGCACGCCCGCGTCGTTGTAGTAAAACTCGCGGTACACCTCCCAGCCCTGGGTGGCACACAGGTTGCAGATAGCGTCGCCCAGTGCCGCCTGGCGGCCGTGGCCGACATGCAGCGGGCCGGTCGGGTTGGCCGATACAAACTCCACCATCAAGCGCTGGTTGCGCGCTGGCTGATGACCGAAGTCTGACCCGGCCTGCAGCACTTCACGCAGCACCTGTTGCTTGGCCTGGGGCTTCAGACGGATGTTGATAAACCCCGGCCCGGCTATATCAATGGCTTCGACCCAGGCGCGGAAGGCTTCGGTCTCGAGCAGCGCCTGGCGCAGTTTTTCGGCCAGCTGGCGTGGGTTGCTCTTGAGGGGTTTGGCCAACTGCATGGCAGCGGTAGTCGCCAGGTCGCCATGGGCCGCCACCTTGGGGGACTCGAACTGTGCCTTGGAACCGGCACCGGGGACCAGCTTCTCCAGCACCGCCTGCAAGGCAAGCAGCAATTCTTTTTTTGCAGACAACATGGGCGGATTTTACGGGTCGCCTGTCAGCCAGATAGCCAGGCGCGGCGTTGTGTGCAGGAATCCCGCTTGCGGATTCTCCCGAACCATCCAATTACAGGAAACACCATGAAGAAACTGCTCTCCCTGATCGCTGTTGGCTTGGCATTGTCTCTGGGCGCTGCCCACGCCGAGGACAAACCCAAGACAGCGCAACAGACCAAGATGGCTATGTGCAACAAAGACGCAGCCGACAAAAAGGGCGACGAGCGCAAGGCATTCATGAAAACCTGCCTGAGCGCCAAGAAAGAGACCCAGCAAACCAAAATGGCCATGTGCAACAAGGACGCAGCCGACAAAAAGGGCGACGAGCGCAAAAAGTTCATGAGCGAGTGCCTGAAAAAGACTGCCTGAACGGTTAGCTCCCCGATGGACCAGTGGTTCCATCGGCACCCGGCAGAGGCGGCTCGACCGATAAGCCCGGATCGAACCCCACTGCGGCGCACGCCTGCAGTTGGCCGAGCTGCATTTCGTTGTAGCCGAGCGACACCAGCAGTTCGCGGCTGTGCTGGCCCAGTCGCGGCGGATCGTGCCGCACGCCGAGGCGCTGGCCGTCCATCGTGAGCGGTAGCAACGGCACGCGGGTCGCCTGCCCGTCGGGCAGGGTGATCGGTGCCAGCCCGTGCGTGGCGTTCAGGTGCGGGTCATCCAGCAGGTCCTCGGGCCGGGTGATGGGCGCGAACGGCAAGCCAGACTTTTCGAACAACGCGCCGAGTTCGGCGGCGTGCCACCCGGCCAGGCGCTCGCGCAACAACGGCATCATCCAATCACGCGCCCTGACCCGGTCGTTGTTGGAAGCCAGGCGCGGGTCGGCTTTCAGGTCGGCAAAACCGAAAGCATCACAAAACACGACCCACTGCGTGTCGCTCACCACAGCCAGGAAAATCTGCTCGCCATCTTTCACGCTGAAAACATCGTACACCGCCCAGGCCGAGATACGGCTGGGCATGGGGGCAGCGGCCTGGCCGGTGACCGCAAACTGCATGATGTGCTGCGCCACCAGGAAGACGTTGTTCTCGAACAGTGCACTCTGCACCTCCTGGCCCTTGCCGCTTATCTGGCGTTCGGCCAGTGCGGCCATGACACCGATGGCACCGAACATGCCGCCCATGATGTCATTGACGCTGGCCCCGGCGCGCAACGGGTCGCCGGGGCGACCGGTCATGTAGGCCAGCCCCCCCATCATCTGCACCACTTCGTCGAGGGCGGTGCGGTGGTCGTAGGGGCCCGGCAGAAAACCCTTGTGGCTGGCATAAATCAGGCGCGGGTTGGCGCGGGACAAAGTGGCGTAGTCCAGCCCCAGCTTCTGCATGGTTGCGGGCTTGAAGTTCTCGCTCACCACGTCCGCGCTGGCGACCAGTTCAAGGGCAATTTCCTTGCCCTGGGCCGACTGCAGATCGAGTGCAATGCTCTTCTTGTTGCGGTTGAACATGGCAAAAAAACCAGCGCCCGAGCCGAGCAATCGGCGCGTGTTGTCGCCCGCAAGCGGCTCCACCTTTATTACCTCCGCGCCCAGGTCGGCCAGCACCATGCCGCAGGTGGGTCCCATCACCATGTGGGTAAATTCGACTACACGGATACCAGCATACGGAAGTGCTTTCTCAACCATGCGCGGCTCTCTTCATGTACCAACCTCACCTCAGAGAATAGAATGCAATGACTGTGAATAAAAACAGTCCGCAACAGGCTGCTGCGTACTCAACCCCAACAAAGTACGCCATGGCATTCTCATCCATCGAAATCTGCGCCGGTGCCGGCGCCGCACCACAAGCTGATTTCATTGGCATGCCACGCCTCACCGTTCGTATGGCTGCACGGATTCAGGGCTTTCCCGACCACTGGCAGTTCAGCGGCAAAAAGACGGCTGCCTACCGGCAGATCGGCAACGCGTTTCCACCCCCGGTGGCGCGCGCTGTTGGCAATCAAATCATTGCCGCGTTAAATGCTGCAGCAAAGCCGAAACTCCCTCAGTTTGCAGTATCAAAGTGGCTCACCGCGAAGTTCCCCGTGCAGGCTGTCGGCACAGCGCCTGCAAAACAGTAGCAGGAAAGGCTCCTGGTTATCAGACGAGCTCCAGATCTACCCCGCCCAGCGCTACATCCGACATGATCTGGTCGATGGCGCGCGACACAATCGGTTGCTGCTCCATCACCGACAGGCGACCTTCACGCATCAGGCTGGCTACCTGCTGCTCCGAACGCACAAACGCCTCGAAACCATCGCGGTTGGTGAATACCAGCCGGGTCCGCTGCGGGCTGACCCAGCCCAGCCGGTAACGCAGCCGCTTGCCGCCGTCGTCCTGGAAGTCAAACCACAGTCCCCGCGTGAGCCCGTTGGCCAACTGGTCAAACTCGTCGCTGTGCCCTGTCGGCTGGCGCGCGCGGCGCTCTTCCAGCGCGCGGATCGCTTCGCGGCCGGCTTTCACTTCCAGCTCACCCGGGCGGGAATCCAGCGGCATCAGGCCGGACTTTGGAGGCCGGATCGCTTTCATGTGGGTGTCGATCAGCAGGCGGGTGAACGCCGCACGCTCTTGTGGACCCCACTCAATAGCATCCAGACTTGTATTGAGCCTGCGCACCAGATCGGGCAACAGCGCCACCAGTTTCGCGCGCTCTTCGGCGCTCGTCTTGGGCTGCGTCGACCAGATAACCTGGTCCAGGGTGCCAAGCACATCGTCCCATTCAGCCGGTACCGTGGCCACCCTCAGCCAGGCACGCGCCATCACCTCGCGCCACTGGCGCGTCAGAAAAGGCAGCAAAAACGGCAACAGCGGCTCGCCGTCGGGTAGACCGTGGATGGTCTGGTGGATCACTTCGTCGGCATGTGCCAGTGCGGCGT
Organism: Betaproteobacteria bacterium; assembly: GCA_031412185.1. Taxonomy (GTDB): domain Bacteria; phylum Pseudomonadota; class Gammaproteobacteria; order Burkholderiales; family Burkholderiaceae_C; genus CAISIP01. The sequence continues at coordinate 7,321 of JANOCN010000915.1, forward strand.
CCAGCGCTTCGCTCTGCTGCTCCTGGTGTGCGACTGGCTGGATCCTTTCGTCGGCCCGCTGCTCAGCCGCACCGAGGAACGCCTGCAGCTCGGCGAGCAAGCTGCCAAACAGGCTCAGGTCGTCCTCGAACTCCCGCAACACCCGTTTGACCACGGTCTCGATGCGTACATACAGTGGGTCGTCTTCCCCCTTGTCGGGCGTCCAGCCAACCGAGGCCGCCGCAAGCGCGTCGATCAGCCTGCGCGCAGGGTGCTCTGCCGTGAGGAAAAAGTCGCGATCAATCATCGCGGCTTTCAACACCGGGATCTGCAGCCGACCAATGACAACCTTCAGCTGCATCGGTATCGAGCGGTCGGCAAACACGTAGTCAAAAACTTCCGCCAGGGCGTCCACCGTGCCACGATCGAGCTCGGGCGCACGGCGCACCTCCTCGCGGTCGCGCAGTTGGCGCAGCAGGTTCTGGTCGCCGATGTCTTGCCCTTCAACCCAAGGGGGAAGCGAGGTCGCGCCGGTGCCGGCCTGCAAGCCACCCAGATACCCCATGAAGGCTGGATCGGCTGGGGCGTGACTTACCCTTTCCCCGGAGGCCACACCGCTCCCATCGCCACCACTGGCAGCGCCAGCTCCACCCACACCCCCCCCGCCCCCCCCGCCACATCCGTCACCATCACCCGTTCCCGCGCCCCATCCACCAGAACCAGCGCCGCTGGCGGCCGCACCCCCAGCCCGGTGGCGGCCAAAGCCGAGCGTTTGT
>JANOCN010000916.1:0-2415 GCA_031412185.1 Betaproteobacteria bacterium
ACCTGGATCAGGGCCTGTGCCTGAGCCTGGGCAGCGCCCTTGACTGTCTGGCCTTCGCAACTCGGCCGGCAGTAAAAGCTGGCCTGGCTCAGATCAGCCACGGTGCCGATGTCCTTGTCGCCGCGCCCGGACAGGTTCACCAGGATGGATTGGTCCTTGCGCATTCCGGCCGCCATCTGCATGGCGCAGGCCACGGCGTGGCTCGATTCCAGCGCCGGGATGATGCCTTCGGTGCGGCACAGGTAGTGAAAAGCCCGCAGGGCCTCGGTATCGGTGATGCCGACGTACTCCGCGCGCCCGCTGTCTTTGAGCAATGCGTGTTCGGGACCCACGCCGGGATAATCAAGCCCGGCGCTGATGCTGTGCGTCTCGGTGACCTGGCCGTTGTCATCCTGCAGCACATAGGTGCGGTTGCCGTGCAGCACCCCCGGGCTCCCGCGTTGCAGCGAGGCCGAGTGTTTGCCGCTGTCCAGGCCTTCCCCGGCCGCTTCGACACCGATCAGGCGGGTGCCTTCGTGGGGTATGTAGGGATGGAAGATGCCCATGGCGTTGCTGCCCCCACCCACGCAGGCGAGCACCGCGTCGGGTTGTGGACCGTGGCAGCCTTGTTGTGCCAGCATCTCGGGCATCTGTTGCAGGCATTCCTGGCCGATGACGCTCTGGAAGTCCCGCACCATGGTCGGGTAGGGGTGCGGCCCGGCCACCGTGCCGATAATGTAGAAAGTGTTGTCCACATTGGCAACCCAGTCGCGCATGGCCTCATTGAGTGCATCCTTGAGCGTCCGGCTGCCGCTCTCCACGGGTACCACCGTGGCCCCGAGCAGTTTCATCCGGTAAACGTTGGGGCTTTGGCGTTTGATATCTTCGCTACCCATGTACACCACGCACTCCAGGCCATAACGGGCGCAGATGGTGGCAGTGGCCACGCCATGTTGGCCCGCGCCGGTCTCGGCAATAACGCGGGGCTTGCCCATGCGTTTGGCCAACATGGCCTGACCAATGGTGTTGTTGACCTTGTGCGCACCGGTGTGGTTGAGGTCTTCGCGTTTCAGGTAGATCTGCGCGCCGCCCTGCTCGCGGCTCATACGCGCTGCATGGTAGATCGGCGAGGGCCGCCCTACAAAATGCGCCAGCTCGTATTTGAACTCGGCCATGAAGGCCTGGTCGTGCTGGTACTTCGCGTAAGCGTCTCTCAGCTCGTTGATGGCATGGGTCAGTGTCTCGCTGACGAAACTGCCACCATAGTTCCCGAAGTGGCCCGTCGGGTCAGGTTGTTGGTACTGGTACATCGAATGATTCTGCAAATTGCTTGTCAGCCGCGCGCACGGCGGAAACAAACTGATGGATCAAGGTAGCGTCTTTGATGCCCTTGGACATCTCGACACCCGAGCTGACATCAACGGCAAGCGTTTTACAACGCCGCCGCAATTGCAAAATGCCATCGGTCACGTTTGCAGGCGTGAGCCCACCACTTAAGACGAGGTGACAGTTGACGTTTGGAGGAAGCAGTGACCAATTGAATGTTTTGCCCCCACCGCCATAACCTTCGACAAGGGCATCGAGCAGTATGGCTTGGGCGCTGCGGTATTGTGCTGCATATTCTACGAGATCAAACCGGGCTGTGGTTTCGCCCAGCGGTATGCGCGCCGCCTTGATATAGGCACTGCCTGCCGCTCGCGCCGTGTGCAGGCACTGCTCAGGTGTTTCGTCGCCGTGAAACTGGAGTAGTGCCTGCCCGACCAGGGCGACCGCTGCAACTACATGGTCCAGTGGCGCATTCACGAACAGCAGTACCGGGGTGATGAACGGCGGCAGTCGCCGGGCCAGCTCGGCCGCGCGCTCGACCGGTACATGGCGCGGGCTCTTCTCGTACAGCACAAAACCAATCGCATCGGCACCGGCGGCTACGGCTGCGTCGACATCGGACTCGCGCGTCAGTCCGCAGATCTTGACGCGGGTGCGCAGGTTGGGAGTGCATTGCGCGGTCATGGCAGTCCATCATAAGTGGCGGGGCGCTCTGGCAGGCCCCAGGACGGGGCGTAGCGCGGCCCGACGAAATATAGTCCGTTGGGCGGAAAAGTCGGTGCTGCCACGCTTCTACTGCGTGCCGCCAGGACTTCCTGTATCCACTGCGGAGGGTACTTGCCTTGACCGACAGCCAACAGGCAACCCATGATGTTGCGCACCATATGGTGTAGGAACGCGTTGGCTTCGAACTCAAAGCGCCAATAGGCGCCGCGCCTGGAAATGTCGATCCGCAAGATGGTCTTGACCGGAGACAACGCCTGGCACGCAGCGGCCCGGAACGAACTGAAATCGTACTCGCCCAACAGGTAATTGCAGGCTTGCTGCATCGGTTCGAGCGCCAGATGGCGCATGACCCACCCAACACGCCCGCTGTCCACGCTGGGCCGA
>JANOCN010000917.1:0-2136 GCA_031412185.1 Betaproteobacteria bacterium
TCGATCAGATCGTGGGCAATTGGGTCGTTCTCAAGACCGCGCTCAAGTTTGATCACCTGGGTGCGCGCAACATTGACGGACAATTAGAGCTCGTACCACACGTTGCCCTCTTGAGCCGCAATGTGGTCATTCGCTCCGAGAATCCCAATGGCACGCCGCAGCGGCCATCCTAACCAACCTTGAAGCGACGCCCATGACCCAAGACCTTTCCACTCCCCCCGGCACCCAAACCATCACCCTGGGTGGTGGCTGCTTCTGGTGCACCGAAGCCGTGTTTGTACAGGTGCGTGGCATTGTCGATGTGGAGTCGGGCTACAGCAACGGCCACGTCACCCGGCCGAGTTATGAGCAGGTGTGCACCGGCACCACCGGCCACAACGAGGTCGTCAAGCTGGTGTATGACCCGGCGCAGATCAGTCTGCGGGCGATTCTGGAAATTTTCTTCGTCATTCACGACCCGACTACCTTGAACCGCCAGGGCAACGACAGCGGCACGCAGTACCGCAGCGGTATCTATTACTCAACGCCAGAGCAACAGCAGGTGGCCGAAGACATGGTGGCGGCGCTGAACCGCGACAAGCTGTTTGGCAAGCCGGTGGTGACTGAGGTGCTGCCGCTGTCCAACTACTCCGCTGCCGAGGAATACCACCAGGACTTTTTTGAGAAGAACCCAAACCAGGGTTATTGCATGGCGGTGGCCGGGCCGAAGGTGGCGAAGTTTCGCAAGACGTTTTCGGAGTACGCCAAGGGCTGAGCGGTCATCCCGGACTGAGCCTGTCCCGGACTCGATCCGGGAATCCGGGATCCATGGCCCCGCTTGTGCATTAAGTACCCCCTCAAATGTCCTATTGACAGAACAATAGGACTGTTCATACGATGCGCCATGGCCGCCACCCTGCCCATGACCAAGTACCACCAGATCTATCTGGTGTTGCGCGAGCAACTGCATGAGGGCCGGTTTGCCAGCGGCTTGCCGGGTGAGCTGAACCTGATGCAGCAGTTTGGCGTGGCGCGCGTTACCGTGCGGCGTGCGCTTGAGCAGCTGGCGGCCGAAGGGCTGATTTCGCGCGAACCCGGTCGTGGCACCCGTGCGCTCGAACCCGTGGCATCCCCCGCAGCCGCTGGCGGTGCCGGCGGGCAGCGTGCCCAACTCACCGGCCTGCTTGAAAACCTGGTCAGCATGGGACTGAAAACCTCGGTCAACGTGCTGGAGGTCGAGATGGTCACCGCTTCGGCCAACGTCGCCAGTGCCTTGCAACTGCAGCCCGGCGACCCGGTGCAAAAAGCAGTGAGGGTGCGCAGCACGCGCGAGGGCCCGCTGTCGCACATCACGACCTATGTGCCGGCCGACATTGGCCGCCAGTTCGGCCGGCGTGAACTGGCCAAAAAACCGATTCTTGTGCTGCTTGAAGAGTCCGGCGTGGTGGTGGGCCGCGCGCACCAGACCATATCGGCCCGCCTCGCCGATGTGGCGGTGGCCCGGCACCTTGATGTGGCGGTCGGCTCGGCACTGCTGGCGGTGCGCCGCCTGATCTACAACGACCAGGACCGGCCCATCCAGTGGCTGCACGGCCTGTACCGCCCGGACAGGTACGAATACGAAATGCAGCTCTCGCGCGTTGGCAGCATCGATGCCAAGGTGTGGGTCAGCAAAGAGTTGTCGGCACAGTTTCAGTAAGTCATCACCCGCGTCATCCCCATCAACCAGGAGCAAGCCATGCGTACACGTCGCCACTTCATGTCCCAATCTGCTGCCGCCGCTTCGGCGCTGGCTTTTCCGCTGGTCGGGGGTGCGCAGCCCAAAACCATCAAGGTCGGGGTGCTGCACCCGGTGACCGGCGCGCTGGCTTATTCCGGCCAGCAGTGCCGCGAAGGCGCGCTGATGGCGATAGAGGACATCAACAAGGCTGGCGGCATCAAGTCCATGGGCGGTGCCAAGCTCGAGGCTTTGCTCGGTGACGCCCAGTCGCAACCTCAGGCCGGTGCCGCCGAGGTGGAAAAGATGAACGAAGCGGGTGTCTCGGCCGTGGTCGGCGCTTTTGCCTCAGCCATTTGTTTGGCCACCACCCAGACGGCGGCCAAATACGGCTTGCCGCATATCGTCGATATCGGCGTGGCCGACCAGATTGTCGAGCG
>JANOCN010000918.1:0-13697 GCA_031412185.1 Betaproteobacteria bacterium
CGGGTTGGGCCAAACTGCAGGAGCTGAAGCCGCAGGTCGGCCGCTCACCCACCCAACTGCTGCAAATGCTCAAGCGCGAAGAAATTGCGCTGGCACCGCTGTGGAACAACGATGCCGCGGGTGCGGCGGAAAAGGGCCTGCCGATAAAGTTCGTCCAGCCTGATCCAGGTCCGGTAGCGATCATTTCGTTCATGTCGCCGATCACCAAAACCCGCCATGCGGCCCTTGTCAATGAGTGGATGAACGAATTGCTGTCGCCGGAGTACCAGGCGATGGCCGCCAGAGCACCGTACTTCTTCGGTCCGACCGTCAAGGGCATCGCGATACCGGAGGCCGCCCGTCCTTATACGCCGTCCACGCCCGCTGAGGTGTTGCGGCTGCAGTCGGTGGACTGGACCAAGATCGCACCGGTGCGCGGCAAGATCGTGGAGCAGTTCGACCGGCTCTTTTCCAGTTGACTTTGATGCCAACTGTCGCTGCGGCGGCTTCTCCGTTGCGGCGCGACATCGACCGCCAACCGAAAGTACTGGCCGCATTGCGCGCGCGTGCCGATGAGTTCCTGGCGGTCGGCGAACGCACGCTGCGGCCCGGGCCAGGTGGTCGCATCTTTGTCACCGGCTGTGGCGACGGTTATTTCGCAGCCGTCGCAGCGCAGGCACTGGCCGAGCGCGCAAACCTCGACTGGAGGCCCATCGGCGCGCTTGATCTGCTGCTGACCGCACAACGCCTGACGCCGGCTGACCGCGTGATCGCGATTTCAATGTCGGGCAATGTCGACCGTACGGTCGAAGCCGCTTTGGCGGTCAAGGCGGCAGGTACGCCTTTGCTGGCGCTCGTCAACGGGCCGGACGGCGGCCGGCTCGGCCAGGTGGCTACCAAGCGTTTATCTCTGGAGCTTGAAGACATCGCGCCGTTTCTGTGCGGTACCGCGAGCTACACCGCGACCTTGTTCGCGCTGATGCTGCTGGCGCAAGGAGCGGGCGGCCGCAAGCCGCCTGAATCGGGGGCGCTGGTGTCAGCACAGCGCAGTGCGCTCGAATTTTCGGATGTGGTTTTGCCGCGCATCGGGATACCCACGGGCGTGCGGCTGTTGTCGGCCGGCGCCGAGCGCGGTACGGTTGCCTACGGCGCGGCCAAGCTGGTCGAACTCACGCGGATTCCTGCGTGGAGCGGTGACCTGGAAGAATTTGCCCACAGCCAGTATTGGTCGATGCCTGCTACCGATCTGGTGGTGCTGGTGGCTACGCAGCCCTTGCTCGCGCGGTACGCCAACGACGCCTGCTCGGCACTGCGCGAACTCGGCGTCGTTACGTTGGCCATCGACACCCCTGCAGGCCCGGTGCCGCAGGCCAGCCACCGCGTAACGCTGCCCCTGACTGATGCGGCGCTGGCACCGCTGGTCACCGCGCTGCCGCTGCAATTGCTTGCTGCAACGCTGGCACGTCTTTCAGGTCTTGATCCCGATACCCGCACGCACCTGAAGTCCGACGCCACGCGCTTTCGGGTCAGCCGACTGCTGACTCGCCGCTCGCTGCTGGGCACGGGTAGTTGATGCGCATGGCACGCGTGCTGGCCGTGGGTTACCTGTCGATCGATAGCTTGCAGGCAGCCGGTGCAGCATCGGTGGAACTGCCTGGCGGCGCTGCACTGTATGCCGCGCTCGGCGCGCGTCACGCGGGCGCTCAGGCATCGATTGCGGCTTTAGTAGGCGAGGACTATCCGCAGCCGTGGTTGCAGGCGCTGACACAACTGGGAATCGATGTTTCGCGCGTGCAGCGCAGGCCGGGGCCGACGCGGCGCACGGCGCTGCACTACGAAGACAGCGGACAGCGCGCTTCGCTGCACTACCGCGACAAGACCTGGTGGCAGCGCACGCAGGAACTGGCCCCGACGCTGCCAGACCAGCTGGACCACATCGACGTGCTGGTAGCTTGCCCGATGCCCATCGACAGTCTGGCCATCTTGCTGCAGCAGGCCGCGCTGGCCAACGTACCGGTGTTCGCCGACACCAGCGAGGCGTTCGTCACCGAGGATCCGCAGCGCTTGCTTGAATTGGTTGGCGCGATGGCCGCGTTCGCACCCAGCCGGGAGGAAACGCGGCTGTTATGGCCGCAGCGCGACGACGACGAAAGCGCGGCCGCACTGGCCAGCTTCGGCGTAAATCTATTGCACAAACGTGGCGCAGACGGTGCGCTGGCTTTGTCGGCGCACGGTGGGTCGTCGCTGCGTATCCCCGCGCCACCCACGGCGGTGGTGGACCCTACCGGCGCCGGCGACGCGACCGTCGGTGCGCTGGCCGCACACATCGGTGCTGGCGCCGAGTTCCTGCATGCTGCTGCTGCGGCATTGGTTACCGGAGCCCTGGCAACCACGGCTGTGGGGCCGGCCGCGCTGGGTCTTGTGACCGATTCAAACCCGCAATCGAATGAATTTTCTGTAGAAGGACGGCATGGCCTACCTCGTAATTGACCAGGTGTCCAAGAGCTTCGGTAGCCTGCGCGTGCTGGCAGATTGCAGCCTCAGCGTTCCCAAAGGCACCGTGCTGACGTTGCTGGGACCGTCTGGTTGCGGAAAGACGACTCTGCTGCGCTCGATTGCGGGTTTTGTGGAACCCGATGCCGGCCGCGTGCTGGTCGACGGCCGCGACATCTCGGCGCTGCCAGCCAATGGGCGCCAGGTGGGTTACGTGTTTCAGAATTACGCGCTGTTTCCGCATCTGAGCGTAGCCGGAAACATCGCGTATGGCCTGAAAGTGCGACGACGGCCTGCTGGCGAAATCAAGCAACGGGTCGCACACGCACTCGAGTTGGTCGATCTGGGTGCGCTGGGGGAGCGTTACCCGGCACAACTCTCGGGTGGCCAGCAACAACGCGTCGCGATCGCACGCGCGCTGGTGCTCGAGCCTTCGGTGTTGCTGCTGGACGAACCATTCAATGCGCTCGATGCCCGGTTGCGGCTGACCATGCAGATCGAGCTGCGCAAGCTGATCGAACGCGTGGGCATCACGTCCATCTTCGTCACCCACGATCAGCTCGAGGCGATGACGCTATCGGACAATGTTGCGGTGATGCGCTCTGGCGCTATCGAGCAGTTCGGGACACCGCTGGACATCTATGACCGCCCGCAAACGCCATATGTCGCCAACTTCATCGGGCGCGCCAACCTAATTGCCGGGCGGTCTGAAAACGGCCGCTTCGCAGGGCCGCATCCGATAACCAGCGCTATTGCAGACGGCGACGCGACCCTGGTGGTGCGCCCGGAGAACGTGGCCATCGAAACCGGCACCGGGCCGGGTTGGCCCGGTACGATCGGTTTCGCAACCGCGCTCGGGCCGACGATCGAATACGAAATCGACTGCGGCTGGGCCGAGCCGTTGCGCGCAGTGGTCGCGCGCCAGTTCGGCCACAGCATCCTCGCACCCCAAACCCCAGTGCGGGCAGTGATTACCGACCCACAGGCAGCAGTTGTCCTAGCCGGACATCGTTCCCATGGCGACTGATCCCCTAGTAAAGCCTCGCACCGCAAATAGCTGGCTGCGTCCGCTGACCAGCGGAGGGCTCGCGCCGGCACTGCCGGCCCTGGTCTACCTGGTGATCTTCATGGTGCTGCCGATCGGCACCTTGCTGCTGTTTGGTTTTGTCAATATCGAACGCGGCCGTATCGTGAGCGATAGCTTCACCCTGCAACCGATGATCGCGGCGCTGAACGACCCGCTGGTGTGGCGGCTGATGTGGCGCAGTTTCTGGGTGGCAGCGCTGTCGACCGCCATCACGTTGGTGCTGGCCTACCCGGTGGCCTATGTGTATGGGGAACTGCGTGGGGGCTGGCGCACCCTGGTATTGGTGGCCATCGTATCGCCGCTGTTGACCAGCGCACTGGTGCGCGCCTACGCCTGGCTGGTGATCCTGGGCGGGCGCCGCGGCATCCTGAATCAGGCGCTGCTGTCCACCGGCATCATCGACCAGCCGCTGCGCATCCTCAACACCGATCTGGCGGTGCTGATCGGCATGACGCAAATCCACCTACCCTTCATGATCCTGCCGCTTCTGGCAGTGCTGGCCGAACGCGACAAGCGGCTCGAAGAGGCATCGCTGAACATGGGTGCCAGCCGCACCGCTACCTTCTTTCGCGTCACCGTGCCGATGAGCATGCCGGCAATCATCGCCGGCCTGGCGCTGGTGTTCGCGGTCTCCTACACCAACTTCATCGTGCCGCAGCTGCTTGGTGGCGGAAGTTACTCTACGCTGGCGGTGCAGGTTTACGAGCAGACCATCGTGGTGCTGGACTGGACCCGCGGCGCAGTGCTGGCGACACTGCTCCTGGGCACCTGCTTCGCGTTCGTGTTCCTGATCGTCGCCGTCGGCGCACGGCTGACCCGCTGGAACGAGGTGCGTAGATGAGCCGCCGGGCCGCTCCCAAGGCGAATCGCATCGTAGCGCTTGCGCGAAGGTGTTCCGAATGAGCGGCCAGAGCAGGGCGCGCCGATCCGTGCCGCTGGTGGACCGCCTGGGCATGGCCGCACTGGTCGGCGTCACCGCGTTTGCGCTGCTGCTGCTGGTGGCACCGAGCCTGATCGTGATCGCGATATCGTTCGAGCCGCGCGCCTACATCTCGTTCCCGCCATCCGGTTTCACGCTGCGCTGGTACCAGGCGGTGCTGGAAAACCGGCAACTGATGGACTCGGTGCTGGTCAGCCTGCGCACCGCACTGCTGGTGATGCTGATTTGTCTTTTGCTGGGCGTGCCGGCGGCGTTCGCCAGTGTGCGCGGCAGGTTCCGCGGAAAGGCGGGTGTCAATGCCTTCCTGTTGTCGCCGCAGATGATGCCAGGCATGGTGATCGGCATCGCCAGCTTGTTCTTCGGCGCTTATGTGGCGTTTCGCGCGTCCAATGCGATGCTGGTATTGAGCCTGTCAGTGTTCTGTCTGCCGTTCGTCATCCGCATCACCATGGCGCGGCTGGCAGGGCTCGACGCCCGGCTCGACGAAGCCAGCGCCAACCTCGGTGCCGGTTCGCTGGAGACCTTCGTGCGCGTCACCTTGCCGCAGCTCGGCCCGGCGCTGCTGGCCGCGGCGGCCTTCACCTTTATCGAGGCGTTCGACAACGTGACCGTTTCACTGTTCACGTCCGACGTGCGCGGGCGCCCGCTGCCAGTGGAGTTGTACTACCTGGTCCAGTTCGACAGTTCGCCGGTGATCGCGGCTATTTCCTCGCTGGAGATACTGCTGTCGTTTCTGGTAATGCTGCTGATCGCCAAGACGGTGGGGCTCGACCGTCTGGGTCGGTGACATCATTCCAACCCAGGCTGAAGACATGACCGACTATTCCGCACGCCTGCACGCCCTGACTGCCGAGCCGTCGCGCGATAGCGCGGGCGACCCGCACCGTCTGGCCCGGGTAGCGCGCACCCGTACCGAGATGATGGCGCAGGGCTCCGCGATCGCTGCCACCTGGGCGGCCGAACAAGGCGCTGTGCAAGAGATCGCGAAACGGGTCCGCGCACGACAGATCCGGCAAGTGGTCGTTGCCGGTTGTGGTGACTCCTGGCATGCCGGCACCGGTGTCGCGTATGCGTGGGAGTCGCTTACCGCGATACCGCTACGCGCGGTGCAGGCGCTGGACTATGCATGCTACGGCGCGACTGTGGCGGACGCAAACACGCTCGTGATCGGCATTAGTTCGGGGGGCTCGACACCAGCAGTCCTGGCGGCGCTGCGTGCGGCGCAACAGCGCGGTGCCTTCACGCTGGGCATGTCGAACACGGCTGGCAGCCAGGTGCTGACCGAAAGTGATGCTGCGCTGGTGGTGCACGCGCAGCGAAGGGGCTGGCCGACGCAGTCCAGCTTGGCAAGCATGGCGCTGCTGATCCGGCTTGCGCAAACCATCGCCAACAATGAAGCCGCGCACGTGCTGGGCAGCGACCTCGACGCTGTGCCAGAGCTGGTCGACGCGCTGGCAGTCACGCTGGATGCGCAGGTGGCGCGGATTGCATCCGAGGTCGCCTCGGCCCGGCTCATGCTGTTCGCCGGACTGGGGCCGAATTATGCAGCAGCGGCCTTCGGTGCGGCAAAGATCAAGGAGCTGTCTCCTATCCACGCCCTGGCGTTGCCGATCGAGGAGTACCACCACTACCGTTCGCAGAAGGCAGGCGATCCGTTGATCATGCTGGCCACCGATGCGGCCAGCTACGAGCGCGCGCTCGACACGGCGTTGGTGAGCCAGGCGCACGGAGGCTGGACCCTAGCGGTGCTGTGCGAGCAGCTACCTGAAATCGAAACGCGCGTGCAGCACACGCTGCGCGTACCGGCAGTCCGCCCGGAACTGCTGGCACTGGTATCGAGTATTCCGCTGCACCTGTTTGCCTACCATTTCGCGCTGGCACGTGATGCGTTGGGCCTGGGTTACCACGGCAACTCTTGATCTTTCCACAAATTATGACAAACCCAACCCCGCGCGCCCTGAGCCGGCCCGGTCCTGAGCCCGTCCAAGGATCGACGGGCTTGGAGCTTGTGCCGCTTGCCTGCCCGGGTCAGGCCGATGGTGTGCTCTGGGCTCCTTCCCCACGACAGCATTTGTACGGGATCATGCCGACGTGCCACTCAGCTCCGTTCGTGTCATTCCAGCCTCGCGGCTTCCCTTCTGTACCTCACTGCGCCGAGTGCCACATCGACCTGATCCTGCGAGGATGGCGGGCACGCTGTCGTTTGGCTCTGGCAAACCAACCATGCTCGTTGCCGAGGACGTTGGGGCGGGTGGCGGAGCGAAGTAGAGAAGGAGTTGGCGGCGACAGGCCGCCACGGGTGACATGAGCGCAGCCACCCGCCCCGGCGTCTTCGGCTCGTACACGCATAAGCGTGTGATGGCAACTGCATCTGCAACTCAACGCATCTGCAAACTCGACCCATCGTCGCATCGTTGGGGGCTATCCGAATCAGGTGGGCTGAACCCACGTGGTGTCGCGAATTTCGGAACCAGCTGCTGTTGACCATGGTCCGACTGTTCACCGCTGGCGGCATGATCATCGACAACGTTGTCAGTGCCGACGGCGCAGTGCAGCGCGAGATGCTCGGAGGCAACGCCGTGTATTCGGCTGCTGGTGCCCGGTTGTGGCTGGATGATGTCGGCATCGTCGCCCTGGTGCCGCATAACTATCCGCAGCGATGGCTCGAGACGCTGCAAGACGCGGGCATCGATACCGCTGGCATCACGCTGCTTCCTCAATCGGTGCACCGCACCGAGTGGATGTTCTACTGCAAAGACGGCAGCCGGGTGGATCATCTGTACGCCGAACCCGGAGACTTCGAGGCGTTTGGCTTGTCGGGGGATAAGCTCGATCCCGACCAGGCTGCGGCGTTCGAAACATACCTGCGCGCGCGCTCGGCCGATGAAGATGACTGTGCTTCGTTCCGGCGGCGCAATCCGGTGCGCGTCACCGACGTGCCGACACATTACGGTTCGGCGCAAGGTGTTCATCTGGCTCCGAACCTGCCCGCGGCGCAGCATGCCATGGCGCGCGGGCTGCGTTTGAGCGGGCGCATCATCACGCTCGATCCCGGGTCCCACGCCCCGGCGCTCGCCGCCGGACCGTTGTCCGAGCTGCTGCCTTTGCTCGACGCCATACTGCCGAGCGAACAGGAACTGCGGGTGATGGCCCCCGGTCAATCGCACGCCGACGGTCTGGCGAGCCTGCTTGCAGCCGGTGCACCGATGGCAGTCGTCAAGCTCGGCGCGGCCGGTGCCCTGCTCGCCAGCCGCACGCGACCGGCTCCAGTGCTGGTACCGGTGCTTGAAGTTGAGGCGGTTGACCCGACCGGTGCTGGCGACGCATTCTGCGGCGGGTTCCTGGCCGGCCTGATGGCCACCGGCGATGCGCTGTGTGCGATGTTGTGCGGTACCGCGTCGGCATCGTTTGCGGTCGAGGCGTTCGGCCCTTTCCGGCTGCTTGCCACCGCGCACGACGAGGTGCTCGCGCGCTGGCGCACGCTGGCACGCAGGTGTGAATTGCCCCTGGCAGAACAACGATTCTCCGAACTCATGGCATTGCGCCATTCAACCCTATGACGTCTTCCACCCTTTCTCCAATGTCCGCGAAGCACCAGCCGGTGGATCGCTCCATCATCGCCGCCCTGCATCTGCCCGACCTCTCGGTCGCCCGTCACACCTCGATGGCCTACCTGGAGGACTACGTGTTGGCCAACGCCGGCGTGTTTGCTGCGGCCGGAATTCCTTCGCTGATGCTGCAGGACCAGACTCGCCAGAACGGCCCTGCGACCGCTGCGACGGTGGCGCTGATGGCCGCTCTGGGCCGGTTGCTGCGCAGCACCTACGCGACGATGGACCTGGGCATCATCATCCAGGCGCACGATGCCGTCGCGCCGCTGGCAATCGCCCACGCGTGTGGCGCAAGTTATGTCCGGCTCAAGGTGTTCGTCGGCGCGGCGATGACGATGGAAGGTGCCAAATCGGCACTTGCGGTAGAAGCGCGCAGCTTCCGGCATGAACTGCGTCGCGACGATATCGCGATGCTTGCCGACGTGTTCGACCGCACCAGCGTACCAATGATCGATGTGCCACCAGAGGAGGCGGCCCAGGCAGCGGTGCGCCTGGGCGCCGACGGCCTGATTCTGACCGCAGCCACCTTCGCCGATTCGCTGGCGCGTGTGCGCAGCGCCAAGGCCGCCGGGATCACGCGCCCGGTGTGGATCGGTGGCAGCGTTACCGAGCACAATGTCGCGCAGGCGCTCACCGTCGCGGACGGAGCGATTGTTTCGACCTCGCTGATGTGCGAAAAGCCGGATGCTGATGCCCTGCTGCGCTGGGACAGTGACAAGACGCAACGGTTCATGGATGCGGTACGCGCACTGCCGCGAACCCAGCGCCGCTGACGGCACCGAAGGCGATCCAACACACTCACGGTGAGGCGACGACCATGGATGCAGACCCACCCCGGCACGACCGGGATTTTGCCGGTTACCGCAGCGCCCCGCCGGCAATCAGGTGGCCGGGGAACAAGCGGCTGGCGGTGTCGATCGTCGTCAATGTCGAAGAAGGCGCGGAGCTGTCGATCGGTATGGGCGACGAGAGCAACGAGTTCATCTACGAAGCGGTTGAACGCGTCGAGGGTGTGCGCGACCTGTGCATGGAGAGCCACTACGAATACGGCACCCGGGCCGGGTGGCCGCGCATCCGCGCGCTGCTGAAGGACTACGGGGTCAGCGCGACGCTCAACGCCAATGGACGTGCCGTGGCGGTATCGCCCTGGCTGGCGCAGGAGGCGGTAGCCGACGGCCACGAGATTTCCTGCCACGGCTGGCGCTGGGAGCGCAATGTGCATATGGGCGAGGCGACGGAGCGGCGCCAGATCGTGCGCGCGGTGGCGGCGATTCATGCGGCGGTCGGCGCAGCACCGGTCGGCTGGCACACACGCTCCGCGCCCTCGCTGGCAACCCGGCGCTTGCTGGTCGAGCACGGTGGATTCCTGTACGACTCGAACGCCTACAACGACGACCTGCCCTACCTGGTCGAATCTGCAGGCCGGCAGCACGTGGTGTTGCCGTATGCGTTCGATACCAACGACATGCGCTTCTACAACCAGGGTGGATTCGTGCTGGGCCAGGACTTTGCGCGTTATTGCATGGATGCCTTCGATCGCCTGTACCGCGAAGGGGACAACCAGCCGCGCATGTTGTCGATAGGCCTGCACCTGCGCATCATGGGGCGGCCCGCGCGTATCGGCGCTCTGGAGCAGTTTCTCGCACACGCAGCGGCGCATCCCGGAGTCTGGTTCGCGCGGCGTGACCAGATTGCCCATGCCTGGCGCGATGGCCTCGGGATGCCGCGCTGGCAGCCACGCGCGACACCGGCCGGATTTGCGCCATGAGCGAGCGCGACCTGATGGGTTATGGGGGCTGCTGGCCCGACATGGCGTGGCCCAACGGGTCGCGGCTGGCGGTGTCGGTGGTGGTCAACTTCGAAGAGGGTGCCGAGCTGCAGGTAGGTGATGGCGACGCGCGCTCGGAGCTTGTGGGCGAAGTCATCAGTGTCGTGCCACAGGGTGTGCGTGACATCGGGCAGGAACAAATCTTCGGTTACGGGATGCGCGCCGGCCTGTGGCGCATGCTCGATGCGCTGGACGAACACGCCATACAGGCAACCTTCTTTTGCTGCGGTCAAGCGGTGCAGCGCGCGCCAGCGCTGGCGCACGCCGTCACGCGCCGGGGCCATGAACCCGCCGTGCATGGCTGGCGCTGGCGACCGCACACCGACTACGCCAGTGCCGCCGAAGAGGCGGCCGATCTGGACCGCTCGATAGAAGCCATCACGCAGGCCACCGGCATCATTCCGTTGGGGTTCTTCTGCCGGGGCAGCGAAAGCCCGTGGACACGCGAGTTGCTGCTGCAACGCGGTTTTCTGTATACCTCCAACGCCTTCGACGACGACCTGCCGTACTACGACCGTTCATCGCCAGCCGGTGCGCTGCTGGTGCTGCCGTATTCGCTCGACTCGAATGACATGAAGTTTTTCCACCCGAACGGGTTCGTGCGCGCGCGCGACATGGTCGAGTACGTCTCCGATGCGCTGCAGGTACTGGAGTCAGAGGCCGAACGCGGGCTGCCACGCCTGCTCAACCTTGGTTTTCACCTGCGTATTGCCGGTCGGCCGGGCCGTTTTTCGGCGTTCCGGGACATCCTGCGCCTGCTCGCGTCCAAACGCGAGCAGCTATGGATTGCGCCGCGCGCGGCGATCGCGCGTGCGTTCATTGAAGCTGTCCCGGCGACGGGCGGCTCGCGTTGATGCGCATCACCCTGATCAACCCCAACACCAACGGCTCGACGACGCGGCAGATGCTGGCGCTGGCGCAGCAGGCCGTTGGAACGCAGGCGACGCTGGATGCGCTGACAGCCAGCTTCGGTACGCCGCTGATCTGCGATGAGGCGGCTTTGGCGGTGGCCGCCGAGGCTGTCATGACGCTGCTACCGACCCTGGAGCAGTCGCGTCCGGACGGCGTCATCATCGCAGCCTTCGGTGACCCGGGCCGGGCGCACCTGTCCACGCATCTCGCGTGTCCGGTCATCGGCATCGCGCAGGCGGGAATGGCAGAAGCGGCTATGGGTGGGCGCCGCTTCTGTGTCGTCACCACCACGCCCGATCTTGTCTCGGCCATCATGTGCACCGCCCGAGGCTACGGGCTAGGGCAGCAGTGTCTTGGCGTGCGGCTCACACCGGGTGATCCACGGGAGCTGATGGCGGACGCCAGCGCGCTCGAACAGGCGTTGTGGGTCGCCTGCGAGGCAGCGGTGCGAGAGGATGGTGCCGAAGCGATCGTCATCGGCGGCGGCCCCCTGGCTGTGGCCGCGCGCGCGCTGGCGCACCGTCTACCGGTGCCGGTCATCGAACCGGTGCCAGCGGCGGTACGGCGGGTACTTGCGGAACTCGTCAGGCGCGGGCAAGGCGGCTACCAGGTTGCTGCAGGCTGACGCGCATACACTTGAGTGTTCTGACATTTGAAGGAGGCACAATATTTATGACCAATTTTTTACGCGGCTCTTGCTTGGGTTTTTTGCTCTGCGGCTTTCTTGCGGCCACTCACCTCCACGCCCAGGGGGTTCGCATTGCGGTGGTAGACCCGGAGCGGATTTCGCGGGAGGCAAATACCGCCGGTGCAACGCGCGCCAAACTGCAGCAAGAGTTTGCCGTGCGCGAAAAAAATCTGATCGACCAGGGCACTGCCCTGAAAACGCTGGTCGACAACTACGAGCGCGAAGCGCCGACCTTGTCTGAGGGCCAGCGCGCGACGCGCCAGAAACAGCTGGCCGACAACGACCGCGAATTCCAGCAGGGGCGCCGCCGCCTTCAGGAAGACCTGGACGCACGAACCAGCGAAGAGATGCAGCGTTTGATGGAGCGCGCCAACCTGGTGGTGAAACAGGTGGCCGAGACAGAAAAGTACGACCTGGTGTTGCAGCAGGCGGTGTACGTCAACCCGAAGAATGACATCACCAGCAAGGTCATACAGATGCTCAACGCTGGCGCTCCCAAGTAGCGGCTGGCAGGCCGCGTAGCAGTCTGGCAGGCGCTACTGCAACTGGCCCTTGAGCACTTCGGGCAGTGCAAACGGCATCACCGATATGCCCTCTTCCATCAGCGCTTCGGTCTCGGCATGTGATGCCTTCCCGCGAATACCGCGTTGCTCGGATTCGCCATAGTGGATGCGGCGTGCTTCCTCGGCAAACCGCTCCCCTACGTCTTCTGTGTTGGCGACGATCCGTTTGGCCAGACCCAGCCATGCGGCCTGCAAAGTGTGGTCGTCGTTGCCCGCTGTTACCACTTCTTGTTTTGAGACTTCAGGCGGGCGCGCATTGCCAAGGTTCAGTCGCGGGGCGCTAAGTTTCTTGGTGATCGCACTGTCGCCGCACATTGGGCAGGCCACCAGACCACGCGTTTGTTGGCTGATGAAATCTTCCTCGGACGCAAACCAGCCTTCAAAAGCATGCGTTTGGCCGCATTGCAGATCGAGTACTTTCATGGCCCGATTATCCCGCAGCGTCTGCGGGCGGTGCCACACGCCAGTCCAATGCCCATGCACCCGACAAGACGTTTTGCAGCCACAACGCCCCCACCTGGGTCTTGCCGTCGGTTACGGTACCGTCGAAACACCATTGCACAAGCTCAGCCGGTGTGGCTGTAAAAACAAAGGTCGACGGAAGCTGGCAAGATACAAGCTGGCAAGAATATTACAAATCTATCGAAGTGGCTGCTTGTGCTTTATTGTCTTATGGAATTCAACCGGGTGAACGCGTGGCCATTATGTCAAACACCCGTTATGAATGGTCGGTCTGTGATTTTGCGATCATGGGAATCCACGGCATCACAGTTCCCATTTACCAAACCGTTACACCCGATGATTTGGAACATATTCTCAATAATTCTCAGGCAAAAATTCTTTTTATTGAAAATCGCTCCCTGCTCAAAGTTTTTCTCAAAGTAAAAGACCGATGCCCCTCTGTGCAAAAGGTCATTTCTTTTGAATCGCTTCGAGACAGTGACCTGGAATTTTCTAATTGGAATGAATTCATGGCCATTGGCAGTCAGGAAAAATACGAACAAAAATCCAAATTTGAATCTCTTTGTGGATCACTGACCCGACAAGACTCTGCTACTATCATTTACACTTCTGGGACTACCGGATTACCCAAGGGCGTTTTACTGACTCATGAGCAGATCATGAGCGAAATTTCCGAGGCTTTCCCGCACTTGGGAGCGAATTCGAAAGACATCGCTTTGAGCTTTTTACCTTATGCTCACGTATTGGGTCGGATTGAGCATTGGGGTCATACCTACATTGGCTACACCATGGCTTTTGCCGAGAGCATCGAACAGGTTAAAAATAATCTCAAAGAAATCAGACCAACAATCATGATCGCAGTTCCCCGAATTTTTGAAAAGGTCTACTCTGGCATTCATGCACAGATGGGTAATAATTCTTTAAAAAATAAAGCCTTTCAGTGGGCTTTAAAAATTGGCAAAGAATTAGGCGAAACCAAGATCAATAAAAAATCGATTCCAATTCGTCTTTTTGCCGAATACCAAATGGCCGATAAATTAATTCTTTCAAAGGTGAAAGAGGCTTTTGGTGGACGATTGCGCTTTGCCGTTTCTGGTGGAGCTCCCCTGTCTCAAGACATTGCTTTGTTTTTTC
>JANOCN010000919.1:0-3041 GCA_031412185.1 Betaproteobacteria bacterium
GAAAGTGCGGTGTCGGGTGTGCGCGCGGTTTGGTACATCGTGGTGTACGGGCTTACCAGCATCGTCTTGCTGTGGCTGGCCGACTGGCGACTGGCGCTCCCGACCATTTGCTGGTTCGTCGGGTATGTCGCCTTCCTGCGCTATTTTGTGCCACGCATGCGCGACTTGTCCAAGGCCAGTTCTGCGGTTCGTTCCAGGATCGTGGCCCGGGTGGTGGACACCTACACCAACATTCTGACGGTGAAGCTGTTCGCCCGCCCCAGCGACGAAGACCAATACGTGCAAAGTGTCATCGAGGACCACCGCAGCGCGATTGCCAGCCACATGCGCCTGGTGACCCAGTTCATCTGGCTGTTGTGGATGCTCAACGCGCTGCTGTTGGTGGCCACCGCCGCCGTGGGGCTGGGCCTGTGGCAAGCCAACGCACTCGAAGTAGGTGTATTTGCCATGGCGCTGCCGCTGGCCTGGCAGATTACCAGCGCAGCCGGCTGGGTGTCGTGGGAGGTTGCGGGCATTTTCGAGAACGTGGGGGTGGTGCAGGAAGGCATGGAAACCATCGCGGTACCGCACCGCATGCTGGACGCGCCTAACGCGCAAGCGCTGCGGGTGAGCTGCGGGGAAGTGCGTTTTGAGAACCTGAGTTTTGCGTACGACAAGGATCGCCCGGTACTCAAAAATATCCAGCTCACGATCCGTCCCGGCGAGCGGATCGGCCTGGTGGGGCGCTCTGGCGCGGGCAAGTCCACCCTGGTCAATTTGCTGCTGCGTTTCTTCGACGCCAGCAGCGGACGCATACTGATTGACGGGCAGGATTTAGCGTTGGCGACACAAGACAGCGTGCGCGCGCAAATTGGCATGGTCACGCAGGACACGTCGCTGTTGCACCGTTCCATCGCCGCCAATGTGCGCTACGGCAAACCGCAGGCCAGCATGCAGGAGATGGTAGACGCGACGCGCAAGGCACAGGCCTACGATTTTGTGATGGGCCTGCGTGACTGGAAAGGGCGGGAAGGTTTCGACGCCCACGTTGGTGAGCGCGGAGTCAAGCTGTCAGGCGGGCAACGCCAGCGGATTGCCATTGCGCGGGTGGTGCTCAAAGACGCACCCATTTTGATTCTGGATGAAGCCACTTCGGCACTGGACAGCGAAGTGGAACTGGCAATACAAGAACAGTTGCTGGGCCTGATGGACGGCAAGACAGTTATTGCCATCGCCCACCGCCTGTCTACCATCGCCCGCTTGGACCGGCTGGTGGTGCTCGACGAGGGCCGCATCGTGGAAGCAGGTTCCCACGACGAATTGCTGGCGCTGGGCGGGCACTATGCCCAGCTATGGCGGCACCAGTCAGGCGGGTTTCTGGCCGCTCAGGTACCGCACAAGGCAACTACCCCCGGTCGGGAAGCAGTCACCAACTGAGCAGTTATTCCTTGCGGAAATCGTCGTGGCAGCCCTTGCAGGTGCCACCGGTGGCGTTGGCCTGGGCTTTGATAGCGTCGATATTGCCGCCCTTGGCAACCGCCGCCAGCTTGGTCATTTCACCCTGCATTTTTTCGCTCGCCGCTTTGAACTTGGCGTTGTCGCTCCAGATTTCCGGCTTGGCTTTGGTGTCGCCGGTACCCGAACCGTCTACAAAGCCAGCCCACGGCAACTTGGACATGGACTCCGCAACCGCCGCGTTGTTGGCGATCGCCGCGGCATCGAACGGAACCCGGCCATTGGCCATAGCCGCCACACGTCCGAAATGCGTGGCCATGACGGTCAAGGCCGACTTGCGGTATTTGATGGCATCTTCGGGCTTGGCAAACTGGGCTTGGGCGGGTGCTGCAAGCGTGAAGGCTGCGGCGGCAAGTACGAAGGAGGCGGCAATTTTCATGGGAGGTTTCCTGCTTGGGTTAAACGAAATTAGACGCAGCTAACATGGGGTGGAGTTTCGCCCGCTTACAAAAGTTCTCTAGCATGCTGAAAAAACTGCATCATCCGGCAAATTTAAGGGTAAACACTTAGCGAATTTGGGCATCGTAGAGCGGCGTCACGCGCGCGCAAAGGCCTGCGCTTCCTCGAACTGTTTGCCCAGGTCACCGAGCGATACGATTACTTCGTCCAGCGTTCCACCCAGGCGCTGCGCAAGTGCCGCGGGAAGCTCTTCGACCAGCGGATTGCCGCCCCAACCGAACTCGAGTTTCTTGCTGATCTGGTTCGCTGCAAACACGCAGGCGATCATAGGTGTGTCCTTTACATCGGCTCCATACTGGTGGCGAATGGTTTCGATCAGCGGTGGAGCAAAGCGCCACTTCTCCACCAGCATGGCCCCCACGACCGCGTGGTCTACACCCACAGTCTGGCGCAACGCCAGATGCAGGGAACTCCGGTCGCGCTGGCAGAGTTCCAGAGCCAGACGGAACTCCGCGGGCATGAACTGGGCAAATACCACTTTGCCAAAATCGTGCAGCAGGCCCACGATAAAGCAGTCACCCGGGTCGGCACCGTCTATGCGTTGCGCCAGTTGCCGGGCGATGCCCGCAGTGGCGAGCGAGTGCACCAGATACTTCTGCACATCAAAACCGGGCACACTTTCTCGGGGCAGCATGCCAATCGCCGCAATACTGAGCGCCAGATTCTTGACGCTATTGAAACCCATGTACACGACGGCATGGTTGATCGAGGTAATTTGCTTTGGCAAGCTGTAGTAGGCCGAGTTGACCACCTTCAGAATCTTGACCGTTACCACCGGGTCCTTGTCGATTACCTGCACCAGGTCTTTGGGCGAACAATTCAGGTCGCGCGTAAGCTCCAGAATCCGTTGCACACTCTTCGGGAATGCCGGCATGCGTTCTACGGCGGAATTGAGCTTTTGCGAGAGTTCGGGCGTCATGGATCGAGTGTCTGCTGGTGGGCCCATTCTGTCAGGAAAGTGGCATTGGTCCTACCGCCGGAATACCGACGCAAACGACCCGTGCCGGTCCCCGGCGACTACCTCGGAGCGCCGACCGACGTGACCGTCGTGAGCGTCACGGATGAGAACCCTTCACCACCTTGAAGAC
>JANOCN010000920.1:0-5390 GCA_031412185.1 Betaproteobacteria bacterium
AACCGCCAAGCCCACCCAGACCGGAGTCTTGCGCCAGCACTTGTTTCTTGAAGCCACCCAGGATCGCCGGCAAAAGAGCGTCGGCACCGCTGGCCACCTGGTTGACGCTGACGCCGAGATCCCGCGCAACCGACTGAAGTCCGCCCATCTGGGCCAGGATGTCCGTGATCTGCATGTGCCTGCTCCTCTTCTGATGTTGTTGACTGGCGCTGGGTCAGCCCAGCAATTCCTTTGGAACATTGCCGCCATTGGCAGCGATGTGGCCCAGCACATTCTTGTGCAACCACATGTTCATCTTCGCCGAGTCGCCCATCAGTTCGTCGGGGCAAAACAGCTCTTTGGCCAACTCTTTGCGCGCATCCAGGCTGCTGTCCAGATCAAGCAGCTTAAGGAGGTCAACGATGGACGTCCGCCAGTTCAGCTTCTGCGGGTTGGAGGCCGCCCGTTGCTCCAGTTGCGCCAGCACGTCGACCACCGCAATCGGATTGACCACTGGCGCCGCGGCCGGAGCGGGGCTGGCGGCTGGCGCCGTCGCTGCGGGCGTTGACGGGGGCGGTGCCGCGGCTGGCGGTACCGGTGCCGCCACCGCATCACCAAAGCCTAGTTTGCTCAGTATTTTTCCAAGAAATCCCATTTTGCTTCCTCCATCTGCTGTGCTGCGGCGCGGCCCTGCGGGATTGCAGGATCATCAGCCGTCCAGACACGAACGCGTTGCAATGCGATGTGTCACCGAGTGCAAACCGGCTTTCTGCGCGTTATGCCAGGCCGTCGCGAATCGGCGGAACTCGTGTGCGCAGTGCATGGAGAGGTGTGTAACACGAATGCGGCGCGGCTTATGTGCGCTGGCATACCGACGCCACAAATCGCCACGCCTACCCGGATATCAGTCCCCAGGCAGCTCGCTAACCGGCGTAGGATAAACAGGCGCAGTTCCCAAACCGACCCCAAAACCGCGATGCCTGATCCAACCGCACACATGATTGAACTCCTACGTCGGCACATCCTTGCCCGAGTCGGCGATCAGGCCGAACAGCTTGACAAGGTTCTGGGGCATTTCCGGCATCAAAGTGTCAAGCGGAACGCGCAAATTCTCCGGCAAGGCGAGGTTTGCAACCACGTGTACTTTATTGCCTCGGGTTGCCTGCAGGTTTACGTGTACGACTCCAACTACAACGAAACTACGCGGGATATTGTTCTGGAGGGACATTGGTGCTCTGAGCTGATCAGCTTTGGCAGCCAGAAGCCCGCAACCGAAAACATCCGCGCCATCGAAGATTCAGAGTTGCTCTCGATCAACTTGCAGGGGTTTCAGAAACTCATGGAAACCGTGCCACCCTTCAGCGCGGTTTACAAGCAGATTCTGGAGGCCTCCTATGCGAACTCGGTGTACCGCATCAACACGCTGGTGTCACTCAGTGCCCTGGAAAAAATCAAATGGCTGATGGATACCCGACCGGTGCTCCTGCGCCGCGTTTCCAGCAAGATTCTCGCCTCCTACCTTGGTATTTCCCAGGAAACCTACAGTCGGCTCAAACGCAAGGTCTGAACGAGCCGACGTCTAACTTGCACAGGCATCAGCTATCCGTCTTCCCGCCCAGACCGGCAAACATGTTGACATTTGTCATTGAAATAAGCAGTGCCACTTTTCACAATCGCAGCTTCTTCAACTACCAGAGATGCGAACATGAACGATTTTCTTATGTTGTTCCGCAATATCAGCGGCGATAACGACTACATCACCACCCCCCAGGAGATGGCACGGGACATGCCGGCTTGGCAAGCCTGGATCGGCAATATCGCCATGCAGGGCAAGCTGGTCTCTACCCAGCCAATGGAGTGGGCTGGAACCGTGGTCACCAACAGCGGTGTCACCAATCAGCCGGGTCTGGACCAGGACCGGGTATTGGTTGCGGGCTATCTGATCTGCAAGTCAGACACCATGGACGAGGTGAGCGCCTGGGCCAAAACCTGCCCGATTCTGGGCTACCGGCACGGCAGTGTCGAGGTGCGGCCGCTCGTGCCCTTCCCGATGGGCTAACACCACAGGACGAAACCATGAATACAACAACATTCAGCTCAAGTTTCCCAAAGTGGTTTTGGGTGGCTGCAGCACTGGGATTCGCCTGGAACATCTTCGGCGTGGTGCAGTTTTTCTCAACTTTTGGTGGTACCCGCGAAAGCCTGATGCACGGGGGAATGACACAACCACAAGCCGATCTCTATCTGCGCTTACCTTTGTGGATGACTGTTTCTTTTGCTGTTGGTGTCTTTGGAGGTGTTGTGGGAAGCATCCTGCTCCTGCTGCGCAGAAGTTTTGCCGTACCAGTGTTCCTGGTGTCGCTGGTTGCCTATGGTGTGCTCTACGTTGGCGATATAACGCAAGGGGTATTCGCCGCCTTTGGGACGCCACAGGTTGTGATTTTGACGACCGTGGTGCTGATCGCCATTGCGCTGCTCTGGCTTGCGTTGCATTTCCGGAAACTGGGCATGCTGCGGTAGGTGCCGCTCAGCAACCGTCGCCAGCGACGGAGCATTCTCCTGGCCAGCACCATCTGCGAGGCAAGCTGTGTTGCCAGATCGACACTTTGTCCCCTTTGCGGGCGTCTGTGCGCAAATTGCGCGACACTCATGGCGCGCCGCAGGGGCGCGAATTCGAAACAAGGCGAGGAGGTTTGATATGGCAACTCAAGAGCGTGCGGTTTTGGCGGGCGGTTGTTTCTGGGGCATGCAGGTTCTGATCCGCAAGATGCCAGGCGTACACGCCACACGTGTGGGCTACACCGGGGGCGACGTTGCCAATGCCACCTACCGCAACCACGGCACCCATGCGGAAGGCATCGAGATATTGTTCGACCCTGCGGTCATCAGCTACCGCTTGCTGCTGGAGTTTTTCTTCCAGATCCACGACCCGACCACCAAGGACCGCCAGGGCAACGACCGGGGGTCCGCCTACCGCTCGGCCATCTATTACGTGTCGGAAGCGCAGAAAAAAGAGGCGCTGAACACCATCGCGGACGTCAATGCCTCTGGCATCTGGCCCGGCAAAGTGGTGACCGAGTTGGCCCCAGTGGGTGACTTCTGGCAGGCCGAGCCCGAGCACCAGGACTATCTGGAGCGCCATCCAAACGGGTACACCTGCCACTTTGCACGCGCCAACTGGCGCTTGCCAGCGCGCGCCACTGCTTAGGACCTATCCGTCAGGCCACCAGGTGGGTCGCCAATGCCTCCAGCGCGGAACCCACCTCGTGTTCGACCTTGAGTGTCAGCACCGCGTCAGCGCGGGTGCGTCCGATATTCAACACCGCAACCGGTTTGGCGGCAGCGATGGCGTCCTCCACAAAGCGGAAACCTGAATAGACCATCAGCGACGACCCGGCCACCAGCAGTGCGTCGGCCTGCGTCAATGCCTCGCGCACTGCCGCCACCCGCTCGCGTGGCACGTTTTCGCCAAAGAACACCACGTCTGGCTTGAGTATGCCGCCGCACGCGGTACACGCAGGCACCGCGAACTGCGCGAAGTCTGCGGCTTCCAGGTCCGCATCGCCGTCGGGAGCGCTGCTGGCTTGAAGCGCGGCCCAGCGCGGGTTAAGGCGCAACAGATCCTGTTGCACCTCACTGCGCGGCGAACGCGCTGCGCAGTCCAGGCAACAGACGGTGTCGATGCGGCCATGCAGATCGACCACGCTGGCGCTGCCGGCCGCATGGTGCAAGCCGTCCACGTTCTGCGTTACCAGCAACTCTATGCGCCCGGCTGCCTCCAGGCGTGCCAGCGCGCGGTGTGCGGTGGTGGGCCGCGCATGCGCCATCGTGCGCCAGCCCAGCATGCTGCGCGCCCAGTAGCGCTTGCGCGCCAGTTCATCCGCCACAAAGAGCTGGAAGCGCATCGGCGCGCTGCGTTTCCATTCGCCGCTGGCGTCGCGGTAGTCCGGGATGCCAGCTTCCGTGCTGCAGCCGGCACCGGTCAGCACCAGCAGGCGCGGGTGCCGTCGCACGAAGTCCAACAGTGGTGTGAGTACCTCGTCCAAAAGAGGCGTATCAGTCATTCGGAACATCACGGCGGAAACACCACCAGCGCGCGGGGTGCTTCGCGCCGTATCAGGTAGATGCCGCTAGCGATGATGACGGCGCCGCCGGTCAGCGTGTAGGCGTCAGGCACCGCCTGCCAGAACAGCCAGTCCAGCAAAATCGCCCAGGCCAGCGCCGAGTATTCGAACGGTGCCACGGCCGACGCCTGCCCGTGCCGGAATGCCTCGGTGATGGCCAGTTGCGCCAGGAAACCGGTAACCGCCAGGCCCAGCAGCATGGGCCAGTGGGTCGGCAGTATGTCCACCCACTGCGAGGCACTCAGTATGCTGCCGCCCAATGCCATGCTGCCGGTGGTCCAGAACACCAGCGTGGCGCTTGGTTCGGTGCGGCTGATCACGCGCCCCACCACGTTGGAGACCGCATAACACACAGCGGCCACCAACACAGCCACTGCGCCGACCGAGAAGAATGCGCTCTGGTCGGGGCGCAACGCGATCACCACACCGACCAAACCCACGGCAATCGCAATCCAGTGGCGCGCATGCACGGTTTCCTTGAGCATCGGGACCGACAGCATGGTGATGATCAGCGGTGCCACAAAGGTCAGTGTGTAGGCTTCGGCCAGCCCGAGTGTTTTGAGGCCAAACGTAAACGAGGTCATCATGGCCACGCCGAGCACGCCGCGGAGCAGGTGCAGGCGCCAGCGCAGTTGCCTGCCGAAGACGGACCCGAACTCTCGCCGCCACACGACATACAGGCACACCAGCGGCATGGCGGTCAGGCCGCGCAAGGCGGTCACCTGCAGTGGCGGGTAGGTGCCAGCGAGGGTTTTCAAGAAGGCGTCCATGCAGGAGAACATGGCCACAGCGGCCAACATCGCGATGATGCTGCGCAAATTTCCGGACAAAGGCATTGCTGCGAGCATACCCGCGAAGCAGCGGTGTGCATTAGTTGGCATTTCCGCCACTCAGCGCCGTCGGGTTAACCCTCTGTTACAGAACGCGGTACTCCCGGAAACATTGGTTGTTTACCTTAGCAACCCGTGGGCCGTTACAGGATGGTCCACCAACATGAGGGAAAGCACCATGAACGCAACCATTCAAACCTTGCCTGCCGCTTCTGCCAATAACAAGCCCCTTTGGGCCGCCGTCGGCGTGCTGGGTATAGCGGTACTGGCCATGGGTGCCAGTCTGATCCACATACAAACCCGCCCGGCAGACGGCCACACTTCCCTGGTAACCCTGGCGCCTGCAAGCAACACCGGCCTGCTGCCCGCCGTCAAAGGTATATCGGTTGAGTCGTCCCCACAGGACGACGAGGTACCGGTGGCGCGCAAAACTCCGCCCGCGCCGACCCGACCTGTG
>JANOCN010000921.1:0-8442 GCA_031412185.1 Betaproteobacteria bacterium
GCCTGTTCCTCGGCGGTTGGCTGTTTTTGTACGGCGACCAGCGGTTTGGCTGGCGCGTTGCGGTAGGTTGCGGGCAGCATAGAGGAGGTGGGATAGTTGGCAGCACTCAGAAACTGCGCCCATTCGGCCTCGGAAAAGCCCTTGATCTTCTGTCCACCGATGGCCAGAAAGGGTAGGGAGTTGTCTCCGCTGATGCGTTGCAGCGCTTCGACATCTTCCGTGCTATTGACGGCATATTCGGTAAATGGCACGCCGCGCCGTTGCAAGAGCTGGCGCCCAGCATTGCACGGGCCACACGAAGTACTTGCATAAAGAATGACCGGATAGCGCGCAACTACCTGGCGTAGTTCGTAAGGCAGCCCGGGCTCGGCCGCTGCCACGGCTTTGCCACCTGCGGTGGTGGCGCTGGCTTTTGTCAGGTCCGGGGGTGCTTTGTCGGAGAATGTCAGCCGCCCGTCGGGACCAACAATGCGGTAAATGGTCTGCGCGTGCAGCGCACCGGTGGCGCCCGCAGTGACAAGCGTCCAGGCCAGGACGCCGCGGATCAGGCTCGAAGTTTTCATGGGCTCACTCCTTTGCTTGGTGGACACTGATGGTAGCCATACCCTGGTGCCGCAGCAATGCCTCCAGCTGGGGCTCGCGGCCGCGAAATGCCACAAACGACTCCATGGCGGGCCGACTCCCGCCCGACTCCAGGATTGCCTGCCGGTATTTTCTACCGGTTTGGGCGTCGGGGGTGCCATCTTTACCGGCTGTTTCTTCAAACGCGGCGTAGGCATCCGCACTGAGCACTTCGGCCCACTTGTAGCTGTAGTACCCCGCCGCGTACCCCCCAGCAAAGATGTGGCTGAAGGTATGGACTGCGCGGCTCCACGCGGGTGGCCGGATTACCGCCACTTCATCGCGCACTTGGTTTGCCAGCGCCATCATGTCTGCGCTCGGCTGGTGCGCCGTATGCAACAACATGTCAAAAAGAGAGAACTCGATCTGGCGCAGGGTCTGCATGCCGCTCTGGAAATTTCTTGCAGCAAGCATTTTGTCGAACAGGGCACGCGGCAACGCTTCGCCGGTATCGACATGCGCCGTCATATGCCGCAGCACACTCCATTCCCAACAAAAATTCTCCATGAACTGGCTCGGAAGCTCCACCGCATCCCATTCCACACCGCTGATGCCCGACACATGCCGCTCATTGACCTGCGTCAACATGTGTTGCAAGCCATGGCCGAACTCGTGGAACAGTGTGGTCACGTTGTCGTGTGTCAGGAGAGCCGGTTGTTGCACACCCCCCACCACTGCACCTTCGGAAAAATTGCAGACCAGATGTGCTACCGGGGTTTGCACGGCATGGTCGTCGGGCCGCAGCCAGCGGCTGCGTACATCGTCCATCCAGGCACCACCACGTTTGCCCGTGCGCGCGGACGGATCCAGATAAAACTGGCCAATCAGCACTGCCGGGGCCGGCTTGTCGGACAGCCCCGTGCCGGCTGGTGCCGGCCGTTCGATGCGGTAAAAAGCTACGCCGGGATTCCACACCGGCGCCTGGTCCGGCCGGATCACCACATCAAACAGTGTTTCGACAATCTGGAACAGACCGCCAAGTACTTTGGGCAGCGGGAAGTACTGCTTGACCTCCTGTTCGCTGAAGTCGAACCGGGCTTCCTTCAGTTTTTCGCCTACATAAGCGAGGTCCCAGGGCTGCGGGTCGTGCAGGTGGAGTTCGCGTGCCGCAAACTCACGCAGGTCTGCCAGGTCCTGTTGTGCGAAAGGCCGCGCGCGCTGGGCCAGGTCACGCAGAAAGTCCACCACGTGCTCCGGCGATTGCGCCATTTTCGGTGCCAGTGACAACTCGCCGAAGTTGCGGTAACCGAGCAGCTTTGCTTCTTCCTGGCGCAACGCCAGTATCTCGTGGATCAGCGCTGTATTGTCGAATTTCAGCTGATCGGCAGCAGCCTGGTCGGATGCACGTGTAACGTAAGCGCGGTACAGGGTTTGGCGCAGGGCAGCGTTGTCTGCAAACTGCATCACCGGAAGATAACAGGGCATCTTCAGGCTGAGTTTATAACCCGCCTCACCCAGCGCTTGTGCTGCCAGTAATGCAGTCTGCCGCACGTCCTCAGGCACTCCATCCAGCTCGTCGGCGCGGGCAAAGTAGACAAAGCTGTCGGTGGCATCCAGGGCGTTCTCGCTGAACTTCTGGCTCAATTCAGCCTGGCGCTCCTGGATAGCGGCGAAGCGTTCGCGGGCCGCTCCGGTCAGCTCGGCACCGCCCAGAACGAAGTCGCGCAACGCGTTCTTGTGCGCCTGGCGCTGCTCGCCCGTTAGCCGCGCCGGGTCGATCGCCTTGTATTTTGCATACAGCTGCTCGTCGGCACCCAGACGCGTAAAGAACTCGGTAACCTTGGGTAGTGCCTGGTTGTAGGCCGCACGCAACTCGGGTGTGTCGGCTACGCTGTTGAGGTGGCTAACAGCCCCCCAGGCGCGACCCAGCTTCTCGGTAGCAACGTCCAGGACGGTGGCAATGCGGTTCCAGTCTGCAGGGAAATCCGCCGCCGTAACTGTCTGCAGCGCAGCACTGCCCTGCGCGAGCAACTGCTCCAGAGCAGGTGCCACATGGGCCGGCTCAATTTGGTCAAACAGTGGCAGGTCAGCGTGTGCAAGCAGAGGGTTCATGGTCCGGTTTCCTGTAATGAGGTCGTTCGTGCGCCAGGCCGTGGTTATCTTGGGGCGATTGGCACGCTCTAAAGCCCCTCTACGACGCGCTCGGCCGATTCAAGCGTATTCATCAACAGCATAGTTATGGTCATCGGTCCGACGCCTCCTGGCACCGGCGTAATGAAGCCGGCTACTTTCTGTACGCCCGAAAAGTCTACGTCGCCGCAGAGTTTTCCGTGATCATCGCGGTTCATACCCACGTCAATCACCACCGCCCCCGGTTTGACCATCTCTGCAGTAAGCACATTGCGCCGACCGACTGCGGCCACCACGACATCGGCTTGCAAGGTGTGCACTCCAAGATTGGCGGTGGCGCTGTGGCAGATGGTGACGGTTGCATTTTCGCGCAGCAACATCAGGGCCATCGGTTTGCCAACGGTACTGCTGCGACCGATCACTACCGCATGTTTGCCGCGCAGATTTAAACCGGTCGATGCAATCAGTTTCATGCAACCGTACGGGGTGCACGAATTGAAGCCTGGCGCGCCCGTCATCACCTGGCCGGCGCTGAGTGTGGAGTAACCATCCACGTCTTTCGAGGTCGCGATGGTCTCTATCACCCGGTGCGGGTCAATATGCCCGGGCAAAGGCATCTGCACCAGAATGCCGTGGATCGAGGGGTCATGGTTGAGGGTTTGAATGCGCGCGAGCAGCTCAGCCTGTGTGAATGCCGCGTCGTACTTTTCGAATATCGAATACAAGCCTGCATCCTGACAGGCTTTGACCTTGTTACGCACGTAAACCTGGCTGGCCGGATCTTCACCCACCAGAATCACAGCCAGGCCGGGGCGCACCCCGCGCTGCGTGAAGGTGGCTGCACGCTGTGCGATTTGAGCACGCAGTTGCCGCGACAGGGCGTTCCCGTCAATCGTCTGGGCCAAGGCTTGATGTGTCATTGTCTGGTGTGGTCTGGGCTCGCGCGCCTGCGTTGGGGGAGCCCGACGATATCCGACTGGGCTGGCGAACTGGCGAAGTGGCGAAGTGGCGCTGACCCCGTGTGGCCAGCTGTTCAGGATTTGCTGGCGTTTTGTCCCAGCGCAATCTTCAAAAGATCAGCAACGGTATTGGCGTTGAGTTTTTCCATGATGTTGGCGCGGTGCGCTTCTACGGTCTTGATGCTGATACCCAGATCATCGGCAATCTGTTTGTTCAGGCGCCCGGCACGATACGTTCGAGTACCTGCGACTCGCGCAGCGTGAGTTTAGCGAGCAGCGCCTCCCGGCTGGCCGCCATCTGGTGGTCTGCGAACGAGCCTTTGGCGTGTTCCAGCATGCGTTCCACCAGGCCCAGGAGCTGGTCTTCCTTGAAGGGCTTCTGGATGAAATCCATGGCACCTTTCTTCATCGTGTCTACTGCCATGGGCACATCGCCATGCCCGGTGATAAAGACGATCGGCAAGGGTGAATGGTGTTCGATCAGGCGGTTTTGCAGTTCCAGCCCGTTCATGCCACCCATGCGGATATCGACGATCAGGCAAGCCACTTCGCGCGCGTCATAGCGGCTTAGAAAAGATTCGGCGGAATCAAAACAGCGGACCCGGTAGTCCTTGCCCTCAAGCAGCCACTGCACCGAGTCACGGACTGCCTCGTCGTCATCCACGACGTACACGGTACCCTTCTTTGGAATCAAACTCATGCGGCTATCCCGGGATCTTCAGTTGTTGGCGCCCGGCTGAAGGCGCAGTATCAGCTGGCTCCGCGACCGGCAACCAGAAGGAAAAACAGCAGCCCGCTACGGCGTCGCCATTGTAGATGTTCTCGGCCCGCATTCTGCCCTGGTGGGACTCGACAATGGAGCGGCACAGGTTCAGTCCGATACCCATGCCGTCGATCTTGGTCGAATAGAAAGCCTCGTAGAGCCGCTGCATGACTTCCGGTGCCAGGCCATTGCCAGAGTCGAGCACCGAAAACTCAACCACGTTCTTCTCGTCGATGGATTTTTGTGAAACCCTCAGTTCAGCTTTTCGAAGGGCAGTTGGCCGCTGGGCTGCATCGACCGACTCGGCGGCGTTCTTCAGCAGGTTGATCAGCACCTGCTCGATCAGGATCGGGTCCACTGACAGCAGTGGAAGCCGCGTCGCCACGTGGCGCGTGAGCCGGACATTGCGTCGACGCAATTCGATCTCTGCCAGTTCAACCGCTTCATCGATCATGTCGGTCACGCGCGACCAGGTACGGTTGGGTTCGCTGCGTTTCACGAACGACCGGATACGCTGGATGATCTGTCCGGCCCGTTGCGCCTGCCGCGCTGTTTTCTCCAGCGCCACCAGCAGATCCTGCTGGGAAATCTGCTGGGAACGAATACGCGACACCATGCCGTGGCAGTAGTTGTTGATGGCGGTCAGGGGCTGGTTGAGCTCGTGCGCCACGCTGGAAGCCATCTCGCCCATCGTGATCAGCCGACTCGCATTCTGCGCCCGGTCTGCCTGGGCTGCAGACTGTTGCTCGGCAAGCCTGCGCGCCGTGATGTCCGTCGCAATCACCATTTGCGCGAGTCGGCCATCGACCCAGCTCAGGTAACGCGTGCGCACTTCGAGCCAGATTCCCAACTCGCTCACGAACACTTCGGCATTCTCCGGCTCGGCGTCCGGCAGCACACTGGTGGGCAGGCCCGCGAACGAGTCCACATGATCGTTGGACTCGTCGCTGACCGGTTGCGAAGGCATACCGGCCTGCGCAACCAGCTTGAGGTGCCCACTGGTGAGGCCACCGAACCACTGGCGGTAGAGCTTGTTGGCAAACAGCATCTCGTCGCTGCCCAGCGGTGCCACCGAGATCGACGCGTCCAATGCCTCAAGCACCGTGGTGAAACGTTCAAAGGAGGAGGAAAGCTGCTCTCGGATGCGGTTGGGTTCGGTGATGTCGGTCATGGACGTCATCCAGCCGGTCTGGGTGCCGCGGGCGTCGATCAGTGGCGACACATAAAGCCGTGCGTCAAACAGTGAGTTGTCCGGACGTTTGACACGTACCTGAACCCCACTGGGCGTTGTTTTGCCTGCCAGTTCTTCGCCCAGAATCTGGCTCAGTGCGTCGTGTTCTGCGTCCGGCCAGTAGGGGAACGGAGCGGTCCTGCCGACCAGCTCCGACTCGCGCCAACCGGTCATCTGGCAGAACGCAGCGTTGACATAGGTGATGCGCCCCTGCAGGTCCATTGCGCGCATGCCGGTCAGGACCGAGTTCTCCATCGCGCGGCGGAAGTTGGTCTCGGCCACCAGCGCCTGCTGCGCCTGCTGGCGCCTGCGCGTATGGCGCCAGTTGGCGATCAGCATCCAGGTGGTCATGAAACTGAGCACACCCACCAGCCAGAACAGGCCGCTGCCAATCACCCCGAGGGAGGTCCGGTAGGCCTGCGCTCGCAGAACCAGCCCGTTGCCCACCGGCGAAACCGGCACCTCATATTCATTGACTGGATTGACCCAGGGCAGCAAGCGGGTCGCCGGATTACGCGGGGGCACATTGGTACCGGCCAGCCGGACGCCTTTGTCGTCCAGCAAAGAGATGGCGTACCGTGCCGACACTTCCGAGGGTACGCCATAGCGATACAGGCCATCCACCGAATACTCGGCCAGCACGACACCGGCGAAGCGGGCTTTGTCCGACAGTGGAATGTGTAACTGCAGCAACGGGGCGGCACCGCCCGCAGCAGCTCTTTGGGAGTACACCGGTTGCTGTAATTCGCGCGCCAGGTTGTAGATGTTTTGTGTGTCGCCAAGCTTAAGCGTCTCGCCCAGCAACTGGCGCAGGTTGGGTTGCAGGCTGGCAGTGGCGTAGGTGGCTTTGATGCGTTTGCGGTCATCAATCCAGCTCAGACGCTCCAGATCCGGGTATTGGTTGACCAGGGCCTCGGCACGCAGATGGAACTCGTCCGCATCCACTTCCTGGTTGGAGATGTCCCGTGCGATCCGCATGAGTTGCTCCTGACGCTCAAGCAGCCTCAGGCGCAGCCGCTGCTGGGTGTATTCGACGTCACGCTGAACCGCTTCATGTTCGCGTTCGATTTCTTCCAGCCGGAGGTAGGCGAACGCTGCAATGATCGCGGCAAGAAAGAGCAGAACCGCCGCCAGTGGGGCCAGAACGGCAAGACGGTCCTGTCGGTGCGGGTTGAGATGCCACCACCAACGCCGGACCCGCTCCGCCGTGGCCACTTTCAATGCACCGTCAGGGGAAGAGTCAACAGGCATATCGCGAGTGTAGGTGAGTTGCGCCATGGGACAAATGCCACAGAGCGCACAGGCTGTCGATGCACCTGCGGCACGGCACCAGTGGGCTAACTATCAGATTTTCATAATATGGATTAATACGTCATTATTTGAAACACTAGAGATTCAGCGGGAGAATTGCAATACAGTACGGGCAAGATCCACAACCACCGGAGACCCCCATGTCGGCAGTTCCCCAGAACCTGTTTGGTGTTGCGGCCAACGACGAAGACCAGCAAGAAACCCGCGAGTGGATGGATGCCTTGTCTGCTGTTATTCAGAGCGCCGGACCGGAGCGCGCGCATTTCCTGCTGGAGCAATTGCTCGAACACGCGCGCCAGAGCAGCATTGACATGCCGTTCTCGGCCACTACAGGTTATGTCAACACCATCGAGACGGATCAGGAGGAACGTTGTCCGGGCAACCTCGAGATTGAAGAACGGCTGCGTGCCTATATGCGCTGGAACGCCATGGCGATGGTGGTGAAAGCAAACCGCCACCACCCGGTAGATGGTGGTGATCTGGGTGGCCACATCGGGTCCTTCGCCTCGCTGGCGAACCTGTTTGGCGCGGGCTTCAACCACTTCTGGCATGCCGAGAGCGACACCCACGGTGGCGACTGCATCTATATACAAGGGCATGTGTCACCTGGAGTCTACGCGCGGGCCTATCTGGAAGGGCGTTTGAGCGAGGAGCAACTGCTCAACTTCCGCCAGGAAGTGGATGGCAAGGGCTTGTCGAGTTATCCGCACCCCAAACTCATGCCCGAGTTCTGGCAGTTTCCTACCGTATCCATGGGCCTCGGTCCGCTGATGGCGATTTACCAAGCGCGTTTTCTGAAGTACTTGCACGCACGCGGTATTGCCAACACCGAGAACCGCAAAGTGTGGGTTTTCTGCGGGGACGGGGAGATGGACGAAGTCGAAAGCATGGGCGCAATCGGACTTGCCGCGCGCGAAGGGCTCGACAACCTCGTGTTCGTCATCAACTGCAACTTGCAACGTCTTGACGGCCCGGTACGCGGCAACGGCAAAATCATCCAGGAGCTGGAGGGTGAGTTCCGCGGGGCCGGCTGGAATGTGATCAAGCTGATCTGGGGCAGCAACTGGGACGGCTTGCTGGCGCGTGACAAAGACGGCGCGCTGCGCAAGATCATGATGGAAACACTGGATGGCGACTACCAGGCCTTCAAGGCGAATGACGGGGCCTACGTGCGCAAGCATTTTTTTGGCAAAGACCCACGCACGTTGGAGATGGTCGCGAAAATGAGTGATGCCGATATCTGGGAGTTGCGCCGCGGTGGCCATGACTCGCAGAAGGTGTACGCCGCGTTTCACGCGGCCGTCAAACACAAGGGCCAACCATCGGTACTGCTGATCAAAACCGTGAAGGGTTTTGGCATGGGCAAGATGGGGGAGGGCAAGAACAACGTGCACCAGACCAAGAAGCTGGCCGACGAAGATATCCGGGCCTTCCGCGACCGCTTCAACATTCCCATTCCCGACAGCCAGATCGCCGACATTCCGTTC
>JANOCN010000922.1:0-1649 GCA_031412185.1 Betaproteobacteria bacterium
CCGTCTTCTGCAGCGCGTTGAAGCCCACGCTGGCACCACCCACCGGCGACAGGTATCTGGGCAAACCACTCAGATGCGGAGCCTGCAGCTTGATGCCCCGCTGCACGCTCGCGCCGGCCAGGTGCGTGAGCGCGATCGCCATGCTGTCGAACGACAGCGCAACCATGGTCGGATGAAAATTGGGCGACGACAACATGTCGCCTTCGGCGAAAACTATCGGGCTGTCGGAGTTGCCATTGATCTCTGCATCCACAGCATCGGTGAGGCTCGCGAGCGCCGCGTAACTGGAACCAAACACCTGCGCCATGGTGCGAAATGAAATCGCGTCCTGGATCGAGCGCGGCGGGCCTTCGTACAAGCTGCTTCCAGCGAGCAGGGCTCGAAACAACGCGGCAGCAGCAGGTTGCGTACCAGCCGGACGCGCAGCGGCGATACGCGCATCGAACACACTCAGATTGGCGGCGTAGCCTTCGTCGGCCAATGCGGCCACCGCAGCGGCTGTGATCAACGTATCGCCGAGCTTGCACGCAACCACAGCGGCAAACCCGGCTGTCAGCGGGCTGGCGTTGATGAGGCCCAGGCCGTCCTTGGCCTGCAAGGCCACCGGAGCCAGGCCAGCGGCTGCCAGCGCCTCGGCACCACTGCTGCGCTTACCCTGGAAGAAAGCTTCGCCTTGCCCGATAAGCGGTGCCACCATATGTGCACACAAACCCAGATCACCCGCGCTGATGGAGCCCAACATCGGCACTACCGGCGTCACGCCCCTGTCGAGCAAGGCAAGCAAACCGGTTGCCGCCGCGATACTTACCCCCGAGCCGCCGTTCGCCAGGCTGGTGCAGCGCGCCAGCAGCGCAGCACGTACCACCTCTTGCGGCAGCGGCTCGCCCATGCCAATCATGCGGCCGCAGATCAACTGCTGCTGAAACGCGACCACCTCACCCGCGTCCAGGCGGTAGCCGAGATTGCCTCCCAAAGCGGTGTTCAGGCCATACACCGGATCGCCCGCTGCGATATGGGCTTCGACAATCTTTCGGTCGGCACGGATGCGGTCTAGCGCAATCGGCGAAAACGAAAAGTGGCTGGTGCTGCGCGCCAGTGCCACCAGGCTGGCTGGATCTATGCGGTCCGTGCCGATGACGTGGTGCTGCATGGCGGCGTTCAGCGCGCGGGCAAGGCGATAACCCGCCCAAGGTAGTCTGGCCGCGGCAGGTTTGCATGCTGCGCGGCAAGTGCCTGTATTTGCGCCAGCACCGCAGGCATAAACGGCGCTGAGCGCCGCGCCGCCATGTCGATGCTCATACACATCTGCTCACTGACTGCCATCGCTGGCTGCGCGTCCGCCAGATGCAGGCTGTGGCAAAAGTGCAGGCGCTTGGCATCGTGCCCGATGATTTGCGTGCGCACCTCCACCGCTGCGCCCTGCTTTACTTCCAGCAGGTAATTGACGTGGCACTCCAGCGTAAACATCGAGTGGCCGGTGGCTTCACGGCCAGCCTCGTCCAACCCGATCAGGTCCATCAGCCCGTCACTGCCAAAACTGAACAGCAACATATAGAAAGCATCACGCAGGTGGCCGTTGTAGTCCACCCACTCCTGCAGCACCGACCCGCGCCAGGTAGTCAACAGAGCAGCCGGGTTATTCATCGAGG
>JANOCN010000923.1:0-3293 GCA_031412185.1 Betaproteobacteria bacterium
ACGTTTGTGCGGACCGCCTTGATGTCGATCCTGGCGACGCTGCTGACGCTGCTGCTGGCGTTCCCGATTGCCTGGACTATCGCCAAGATCGCACGCGGGCGGGCAAGGTCGCTCCTGTTTGTGGCCTGTCTGATTCCGTTCTGGGTCAGCGAAACCGTGCGCACGCTCGGCTGGATGATCTTGCTGCGCGAATCGGGCGTGTTGCCAGCATTGTTCGTTGCACTCGGCTGGACTGCTGCGCCGATCGAACTGCTCTACCGCGACAGCACCATCCTGGTCGGGCTGGTCTACACCTCGATGCTGTTTATGGTGGTGCCGCTGATTGGTGCACTGGAGAGCCTGGACGATGCGCTGATTGAAGCGGCGTACGATCTGGGTGGCAACGGCTGGTCGATCCTGCGCCAGATCATCCTGCCGCATGCGGCACCCGGCATCGTGGCGGGCTGCATTGTGGTGTTCATGCTCACGCTGGGCAACTACCTGACACCGACCTTGCTGGGTGGCAAGAACTCGCTCTGGTTCACCGAGCAAATCTACACCCAGTTCATTACCCGGTTCAATTGGGAACAGGGCGCGGCCTTTGGTTTTCTGCTGCTGGTCCTGTCCAGCGCGATCGTCTGGCTGGGGCTGAAACTGTCCGGGCAGCAGTTCGACGAAGTGATGCGCCGCACATGATCCCGTCACTGCCCCGCCCGGCCTGGCTGCGCACCGGTACGGTGGTGTACGCCGTGCTGTTCTTCGCGTTCCTGTTTTTGCCCCTGGTGGTGGTCGCGGTATTTGCGTTCAACGACGCGCCCTACCCGGCACCGCCGTGGCGCGCTTTTACGCTCGACTGGTTTCTCGGCAACCCGCAATCCAAGCGCGTCGGGCTGTTCGCCGACCAGGCGATGCTGGCCAGCCTGTGGACCAGTGTCGTGGTCGCCCTGTGGGTGACGCTGCTGGCGGTACTGGTCGGCACTGCCAATGCGTTCATGCTGGAGCGTACCCGGTTCCCCGGCAAATCTGCGCTGGCCATGCTGATGCTGGCGCCGCTGGTGATCCCGGGCGTGATATTGGGCATTTCGATTCTGGCGTTTGCCAGCCGCCTGGCCCAGTTTGCCGACGACACCTGGGGGCTGGAACTGGAGTTTTTGCGCCCCGGTCTGCCCTTGGTCGTGATCGGCCAGTTTTCGTACATCGTGTCGATCGCCACGCTTACCATCAGCGCGCGCCTGAAGCGCTTTGACACCACGCTGGAGGAAGCAGCGTACAACCTGGGGGCGTCGCGTGTGGCGGTACTGCTGACCATTACCCTGCCCTACCTGCAACCGGCGCTGGTAGGCGCCGCCGCCATCTCTTTTTTGATGTCATTCGAAAATTTCAATACCACCTTGATGCTGGTCGGCTCCGACCCGCCGCTCACCGTCATGATGTATGGGCGCATGCGCGAAGGCGCCACCCCGGTGCTCAATGCGGTGAGCCTGTTCCTGATGGTTGCGTCTGCGCTGCTGGCGCTGGCCCTGCTGCGTGGCACCGGCCAGCGCAAACCCGTGCAATCAGGTTGAGCCGTAGCCGCGGACGGCTTGCAAAAGCTTCGACCCCCAACGTGCACAGATGTTTGAACCGTGATACCGTTCAATTTCCGTACCCCCACAAGGTGAACCGATGCGCAGGCCCGCACTTTACAGCCGCTCCAGCCCCTCCGCAGGAACTGCAGGCTCCCAACAACCGGGGGCAGCGGCAAGTGTTGCAACGCCCGCTGCCGCGGCCAAACGTCGGCGCTGGATGCCGCAAGCGTCCGACCCGCGCGTGTTGTGGTCGGCCATTGGTGTTCTGGGTTTGGCGCTGTTGCTGCTGGTGGGCCTGCAACTGCGCCCGCCGGAGCGCAAGTTGACGCAGGAGGACATTGACTCGGCGGTGCTCAAGACGCTGGAGACCAATGTTTTGCCTTCGGCGGCAGCCAGAGCCTACGAGAAAATCGCGCCTTCGATTGTGCGCGTTACCAGCTACGAGAAGGGTGTCAACGGCCGCGACGAAATCGAGACCGGTGTCGGTACCGGGGTGGTGATTGTGGACAAAGGCATCATCCTAACCAACCTGCATGTGGTCAATGGCGCAGAGGTAATCCGCGTCACCTTTGCCGACGGTCTGGAGTCGACCGCATCGATCAAGAGTGTGCAGCCACAGGACGATCTGGCCGTGTTGCAGGCGCACAAGATCCCGGACGACATGATTGCCGCAACGATGCGCTCCACCCACGACCTGGCACCCGGTGACCAGGTGATAGCGGTGGGTTATCCGTTCGGCATCGGGCCATCCGCCTCCGCGGGCGTTGTGTCGGGCCTGAAGCGCGCCTTCCGCTCACCCGAAGGCCGACAGGAAATGACCAACCTGATCCAGTTCGACGCAGCCGCCAACCCTGGCAATTCCGGCGGACCACTGGTCACGATGGACGGCGAGGTGGTAGGCATCGTGACCGCTATATTGAACCCCAGCCACCAGCGCACGTTCATCGGCATCGGGTTCGCCGTGCCGATAGAAAACGCAGCCTCGGCGGCGGGGTTACATCCTTTCTGAGACCTTGCGGGACAGACCGCCGTTACACGCAGTGAACAAGCTCTGTCTCCCAACATTTCGTAATGCCTGCGGGCTCCCAGCTACAAACCTCCCCAACGCAACACCAAGCCAGCCATCCCCCCGGCCTCCCAGCTACAAGACTCCGCAACGAGACACCCCACCCACCAACCCCACCACAAGGCCACGACATGGACCCCATAAGCACCCCTCCCAGCAAAACCGCCGAACTCATGGAGCAAATCCTCTATGAAGTGAAACGCGTCGTGGTCGGTCAGGACCGTTTTTTGGAACGCGTCATGGTGGCCATGCTGGCCCAGGGCCACTTGCTGGTGGAAGGTGTTCCCGGCCTGGCCAAGACCTTGACCGTCAAGACCCTTGCCGACACCGTGCGCGGCAACTTCAAACGCATACAGTTCACCCCCGACCTGGTGCCGGCCGACCTGGTGGGTACACGCATTTACAACCAGAAGTCAGGAGAGTTCGGCACCTCGCTGGGGCCGGTGTTCACCAACCTGCTGCTGGCCGACGAGATCAACCGTGCACCGGCCAAGGTGCAAAGCGCGTTGCTGGAAGTGATGCAGGAGCGCCAGGTCACGATTGCCGGTGAATCCCACAAGGTGCCCAACCCCTTCCTGGTGATGGCAACCCAGAACCCGATCGAGACCGAAGGCACCTACCCGCTGCCGGAGGCGCAGGTGGACCGCTTCATGCTGAAGCTTTCCATCACCTATCCGACG